>NZ_JBSGBF010000144.1:0-15227 GCF_053601115.1 Streptomyces sp. NPDC004788 | reverse complement strand
TTTCTGCCCGCCCGTACCCCGTACGGACAGGGATGAGGCCCCCGCCGCGGCGGGGGCCTCAGCCGTGGTGCCGTCAGTACGCGCCGACCGTCGGCAGGCGCTGACGCCGTCAGTACACGTTGACGCCGTAGGCGCTGAGCGCCTCCGTCACCGGCTGGAAGAACGTCGTGCCGCCCGAGCTGCAGTTGCCGCTGCCGCCCGAGGTGAGGCCGATGGCCTTGGAGCCGGAGTAGAGCGGGCCGCCGGAGTCACCGGGCTCGGCGCAGACGTTGGTCTGGATCAGGCCGTAGACGATGTCGCCGCCGCCGTAGTTCACGGTCGCGTTGAGGCCGGTGACCGTGCCGCCGTGGATGCCGGTGGTGGAGCCGCGGCGGGTGACGGACATGCCGACGGTGGCGTTGGCGGCGCCGGTGATGTCGACGCTGCCGACCGTGCCGGACTTGGTCACCGAGCTGTTGGTGTAGCGCACGATGCCGTAGTCGTTGCCGGGGAAGCTCGATCCGGCGGTGCTGCCGAGCACGGTGGCGTGCGAGGAGTCGGCCCACCAGGTGCCCGCGCCGTCGGTGCAGTGGCCGGCGGTGAGGAAGTAGTAGTTGCCCGCGCTGTCCTTGACGTTGAAGCCGAGCGAGCAGCGCCAGCTGCTGGCGTAGATGGCGTCGCCGCCGGAGATCAGCTTGTTGAACTTGCCGGCGGTGCGCTCGATGCGCAGGGCGCCCGCGTTGGCGCCGGCCTGGCGCTTGATCTTGGCCAGTTCGGCCTGCGAGACCGTGGCGTCGGCGGTCACGATCACCGTCTTCGTCGCCGGGTCGACGCGCCAGGCGGTGCCGGCCACGTCGGCGGCGAGCACGGCGTCGCTCGCGGCGCTGAGCTGCTCGGCGCCGAAGACGGGGGCGGGGGTCGCGTTCGCGGTGGGGACGGCGAGCGCCGCGGCGGCGGCGAGGCCGGCCGCGATGGCGAGCATCCGGGTGTTGCGGGTGTTTCGCGTGGGGGTGGTGCGCGTGGTCCTCACTTCTCGTTCCTCCAGAGGGGAATCGGGGGCCCGCAGTGGGGTGTCGGGCCCGTGAGGCGCGGCCCGGGGCGGTCCGGGCCGGCGCTGTGGGGGAGTCTCGGGCCGTACGGCTTCGCGCCGCAAGGGCGCCTTTCGGCCGCACGGCCCACCAACTCGCGTACGAATCAAGCGAGTTACCTAAGCGGATTGCTCAAGCGAGTTGGTCTGGCGAGTCGTTCGGTGAGGAGAACGCTCAGTACACGCTGACGCCGTACTTGGCGAGCGCCTCCGGCACCGGCTGGAAGAACGTGGTGCCGCCCGTACGGCAGTCGCCGCTGCCGCCCGAGGTGATGCCGAGCGCCTTGGTGCCGTCGTAGAGCGGGCCGCCGGAGTCACCGGGCTCGGCACAGACGTTGGTCTGGATGAGGCCCTTCACGGTGCCGCCGCTGGAGTAGTGCACGGTGGCGTTGAGACCGGTGACCGTGCCGCCGTGGGTACCGCTGGTGGAGCCGGTGCGCTTGACGGACTCGCCGACGTACGCGTCGGCGGCGCTGTAGCCGCCGGGGTGGCTGAGCGAGGTGTTGTCGTAGCGGACGAGGGCGTAGTCGTTGCCCGGGAAGCTGGACCCGATGGTGGCGCCGATCAGCGTGGAGTGGCCCGAGTCGGTGTACCAGGTGTTCGCGACGTTGCCGCAGTGGCCGGCGGTGAGGAAGTAGTACGTGCTGCCGCTGACCACGTTGAAGCCGAGCGAGCAGCGGTAGCCGCCGCCGTAGATGGCGTCGCCCGCGCCGAGCAGCGGCTTGAAGACACCGGGAGCGCGCTCGATGCGCAGCGCGCCGGCGTCGGCGCCGGCCTGGCGCTTGATCCTGGCCAGGTCGGCCTGCGAGACGGTGGAGTCGGCGGTGACGACGACTCTGCCGGTGGCCTGGTCGGTGTACCAGGCGGTGCCGCCGACGTCCGCCTTGAGGACGGCGGCGTCGGCGCGGGCGAGCGCCTGGGCGCTCGCCGGTCCGGGGGTGGGGGCGGCCTGGGCTCCGGGAAGACCGAGGGCGGTGGCGGCCGCGACGGCGGCGGCGACGGCGAGCAGTCGGATGCGCGTGGTCCTCACTGTTCTCCTTCGGGAAACGGCGGAGGGGCCCGTGGGTGGCGGGCCCATGAGGCACCGTCAGGTGACGAGGTGACGTGTTCCTGACATGCACCGCGAGCGATAGTGGCCCTTCCGGGAGGCGCGCACAAGACCGCCCGCACCATCGGCACCTCTGGTCGACGGCGTCGCCGCACGCGCGCGGGCGGCGCGGCCCCCGTACCGCCGCGCCGCCCGCACCGCCCCTGATCAGCTCCCGAGGACCCGCCGCTCCCCCGCCGCCACGGCCGTGTCCAGCGTGTTCCCCGGCGGCGGGAACGGGCAGATGAAGTGCGACACGAACGCGCACGGCGGCAGCAGCGCCCGGTTGAAGTCCACCGTCACCGTGCCGTCCGCCGCCGGCGCCGGCGGCCGCAGGAAGCGGAAGCGGTAACTGTCCCGTCCGCTGGTGGCGTCCGCGAAGACCGCCCACAGCGTGCCGTCGTCCTCCACCGCCACCTGGAGGCTGTGCTCGGCGCCGTGCAGGTCGAAGACGAGCTCCCCGGAGAGCCCGAGCCCGCGCTCCTTGCCGTCCGCGTTCTCCACCCGGACGTGGCGGTCCTCCGCGTACGGGCGGAACACTCCGGGCCGCACCCACTGCTCGTCGTACGGGGTGGCCTCGATGCCCCGGAAGGCGCGCCGCGCCGCCGACTCGGGGTCGAAGTCCCGCACCGCCCACTCCCCCTCGCGGCGCAGCACGACGAGGCGCCGCCCGGCCGACTCGGCCCGTGACGTGTGGATCGGCGGATGGTCGGTGGTCAGCCGGACCGTGCCGATCAGCGGCTTGCCGTCGACGGTCACCGCGTCCTCGGCGCCCGCCGTGAGGACCACCTCGTCACCCTCGGCCCGCCACTCTCCGGGAACGTCCGGAATTCGCCCGTCCGGGAAGTCCGCGAGCCAGTACGTGCCGGTCAGCGAGAGCGGCCCGTACGACGAGGCGACGGCGGCGACGCGCTGCTCGTGCCAGTGCTGCCAGTCCTGGGATGCATCCGTACTCATGGTGTGTCACCTTTCCACAGGTCAGTTCCCGGTGCGGGGCAGACCGGGCGGGTTGATCTCGGACGAGGGCACCGCCTCGCCGCTGAGCCCCCACCGCTCCAGGACCTGTGCGTACGTGCCGTTCTCGATGATGTGGTTCAGGGCGGCCTGGTAGGCGGCGACGAGGCCGCTGTCCTTCTTCGTCGTGGCGGCGATCTTGCCCTGGAGGTGGGCGCCGGCGCCCGAGAACTTCCCGACGACCTCGGTCCGGCCGGCGGAGGCGACGTGGTAGGCGGCGGTCGGGTTCGGGCCGAGGTAGGCGTCGATGCGGCCGGACTGGATCGCGAGGTAGGAGTCGGTCTGGTTCTGGAAGTACTTGATGTTCACGGGCTTGCGGCCGGCCTTCTCGTTCTGCCGGCTCCAGTCGACCAGGATCTTCTCCTGGTTGGTGCCGGAGCCGACCGCGATGGTCTTTCCGGCGACGTCCGCGGGGCCGGCGACCTTCCAGCCGGAGCCCTTGCGCGCCTCGAAGGCCAGGTCGTCCAGGCGGTAGGTGGCGAAGTCGTACTTGTCCTTGCGCTCCTCCGTCACCGTCACGTTGGAGAAGACGGCGTCGAACTTGCCGCTGTCGAGGCCGACGAAGAGGTTCTCCCAGGAGACCGGGTCGAACTCCGGCTTCACCCCGAGGGTGTCGGCGACGAGCGTCGCGAGGTCGAGCTCGACGCCGATCGGGGTTCTGTCGTCGGTGGCGTAGAAGGAGAGCGGCGGCGAGCTGTTGGTGGACACGCCGATCTGGAGCGTGCCGCGGGCGCTGACGGCCGCCGGGAGCTTGGCGGCGATGGCGTCGACCTTGCCGGTGTGGACGCGCTTCTGGTCGGGGCCGAGGTTGATCGTGGTGCCGCCCTTCTGCCCCTTGGGCGCGACCTGGTCGGTGGCGGCGTCGGTGGCGTCGCTCGCGCCGCAGGCGGTGAGCAGGCCGAGGGCGGTGAGCGAGGCGAGGGCGGTGAGGAGGGTGCGACGGGTCTGCATGGCGGGACTCCTTCGAGGGGGCGGGTTCACAGGACCTTGGAGAGGAAGGCGCGGGTGCGTTCGTGGCGCGGGCTGTCCAGGACCTCGGCGGGCGGGCCCTGCTCGACGATCAGGCCGCCGTCCATGAAGACGACCGTGTCGGCGACCTCGCGCGCGAAGCCGATCTCGTGGGTGACGACGATCATGGTCGTGCCGGCGGCGGCCAGGTCCTTGATGACGTCGAGGACCTCGCCGACCAGCTCCGGGTCGAGCGCGGACGTCGGCTCGTCGAAGAGCAGCAGGCCGGGTTCGAGGGCGAGCGCGCGGGCGATGGCCACCCGCTGCTGCTGTCCGCCGGACAACTGCTTCGGATAGGCCCGGGCCTTGTCGGCGAGACCGACCCGGTCGAGCAGGGCGAGGGCGGTCGCCTCGGCCTCCTTGCGGGGGCGTTTCAGGGCGGAGACCGGGGCCTCGGTGATGTTCTCCAGGACGGTGAGGTGCGGGAAGAGGTGGAAGTTCTGGAAGACGAAGCCGATCCGGGTGCGCTGCCGGAGGATCTCCCGCTCGCGCAGCTCGTACAGCCTGTCGCCGGAGCGCCGGTAGCCGACGAGGGTGCCGTCGACGCTGATGGTGCCGCTGTCCACCTTCTCCAGGTGGTTGATGGTGCGCAGCAGGGTGGACTTGCCCGAGCCGGACGGGCCGAGGACGACGGTGACCTCGCCCGGGCGCACGTCGAGGTCGATGCCGCGCAGCACCTCGACGGCGCCGAAGCTCTTGCGCACGGCCCGGAGGCGGACCTTCACGTCGGACTCGGTGATGTCCGCGACCGCGGTGCTCATCGGGTGCTCCCCTTCGCGTAGTGACGTTCGACGTAGTGCTGGACGACGGACAGCGCCGTGGTCAGCAGGACGTACCAGGCGGTCGCGACCATCAGGAGCGGGACGACCCGCCCGTTGCGGCCGTAGACGACCTGCACCTGGTAGAAGAGCTCGCCGATCGCCATGACGGAGACGATCGAGGTGCCCTTGAAGAGCGAGATGATCTCGTTGGCGGCGTTGGGCAGGATCGAGCGCATCGCCTGCGGGAGCACGATCCGCCGCAGCTGCCGCAGCCGCGGGATGCCGAGCGCGGCCGCCGCCTCCAGCTGGCCGCCGTCGACGGCGAGCACTCCGCCGCGGACGATCTCCGCCGCGTACGCCGCCTGGTGCAGGGCGAGCCCGAGGACGGCCGCGCTCATCGCGCCGACCAGGCCCATCGTGTCGAAGGACCACAGGCGCGGCCCGAAGGGGACGCCGAGGCTCAGCTCCTTGTAGAGATAGGCCAGGTTGAACCAGAAGAGCAGCTGCACGATGAGCGGGATCGAGCGGAAGGCCCAGATGTAGCCGAAGGCGACGGCCCGCAGGAACGGGCTGGCCGACAGACGCATGAAGGCGAGCACGATCCCGAGGGCGAAACCGAGCACGGTGCCGTAGAAGGTGAGCTGGAGGGTGACCCAGACGGACCGGAGGATCGCGTCCGCGGTGACGTAGCGGGCGAAGACGTCCCACTCCCAGCCGGGGTTGGTGACCAGTCCGTGCAGGAACTGGGCGAGGACGACGGCGGTGACGGCGACGGCCAGCCAGCGCCAGGGCCGGCGCACGGGCACGACCTTGAGGACGGCGGGGGCCCCGGGACCGGCCGCGGGAGCTGTCGCCGGGACGAGCCCGACGGGCGGATCGCTGACGGGCGGATCACTGGTGAGAGACATGGAGGTACCTCGGAAGGGGACGCGGGAAGAACGGGGGTTCAGGCGCTCAGGGGCGCGGACACGTCCGCCGTACAGGAGGACAGGTCGTGCAGGAGCGCGAGCGCGGTCCGCGCGGTCCGGTCGTTCTGGCGGAAGGCGAGACCGCCGGTACGGGGCCGGGTGAAGGCCGCGCCGGCCCGGGACGTGGTGTGCGGGCCGAGCGCGAAGCGGCGCGGGTGCGGGCGTCCGTCGCGCCCGAGGACCCGCCCGTCGTCGGGGTCGACGGCGAGCAGCCCGGCCTCGGTGGCCCGGGCCCCGTCCTCGTACAGGGCCTGGAGCAGCGGGCTCGCGGTCCGGGTGACCGTGGGGTCGGGGAGCCGGGCCTCGACGAGGGCGCGGGCCTCGGTCCACTCCCCCGGCAGGCTCGGCGAGGCGGCCCGGAAGACGCCCCGCTCCTCGTCGGTCTCGACGGTGACGTCGGCGCCCAGGAAGCGGACGATCCCGGCGTCGGAGAGCGCGCGGAGCTGCCGCAGCCGGGGTCCGGGCGGGCCGGAGGCGAGGTAGCTGAAGAAGCCGTGCCACCAGGTGCCGCCGGTGCCGAGGTCGCCGAGCCGGGCCAGCTGCCCGTAGACGGAGAGCAGGGCGCCGAAGACGGCCAGGTCGGGGCTGTGCGCGGGGTCGTGGCGGCGGTCCAGGTCGTCGGCGACATAGCGGCGCAGCCCGTCCTGGAGGGCGTCGGCCGTGGCGTACCGCACTCCGGCGAGCGGCCGGTCCAGGGCGTCGAGGTCGAGCCGGTCGGCCGGGTCGGGGACGGCGGCGACGACGAGGGCGTCGAGGTCCGCGCCGGTCGGGGCGGCGGCCGCGTACTTCTCCTCGAAGTCGGTCCAGGCGATCGCGGTCCGCTCGGGGTGGGCGGCGAAGAGCCGGTGGTAGTGGGCCCAGCCCAGCTCCTTGGCGACGAGCGGCCACACGTCGCGCCGGAAGTCGAGCGGTCCGCCGGACGCCAGGAGCGCGTCGACCTCGGCGGGGCCGAAGAAGCGGGGCAGCGGCGGGCGTTCGCCGTCGAGCTCGTAGCCGATCTTGGAGTGGTACGGGACTCCGCGCCGCGATCCGACGTACAGCACGGGCTCGCGGCCGGACGGCACGTACACCAGCCGGTCCGGGTCCCCGGGAGCCTCCTCGTACCGCCCGCCCCGCCCCTCGGTGAGCAGCACCATCAGGTCGACGAAGCCGAGTCCGAAGCCGCGGACCAGGACCGGTTCCCGGGCCGGGAGCACGGACAGGTCGGCGTCGGCGGTGAAGTCGGGCGGCAGATGGACCAGGCCGTGCCGGGCGGCGAAGGCGGCGAGTTCGCGCTGCCGTTCGTCGGGGCGGGCGTCGAGGTGGCCGAGGGTGAGGACGACGAGGTCGGCGTGGAGCGGTGCGGTGCGGCCGGCCAGCCAGACCCGCTGGCGCCCGTCGCGCGGCCCGGTCACGCGCTGCGCGGTGGTGCGGTGTTCGTGCACGGTGACGGTGGGCGGCAGGGCGGCGCGGGCCCGCTCGTGGACCCAGCGCAGATACGCGCCCTGCTGGGGGCGGCTCGGGAAGGTCGCGCCGTCGAGCCCGGCCCAGTCGGCGAGGGTGGGCCCGGGGCGTACCGGACCGTCGAGTTCCACGGTCTCGTCGGTGAACATGGTGACGTCGTCGGCCCGGGAGTTCATCCAGAGCAGCGGGGACTGGGCGGTGCGCCAGATCCGGCCGGGCCCGGCCGGGTGCGGGTCGACGAGATGGACGTCCAGGGGCTCGTCCCCGTACAGCTCGGGCAGGTTGGCGGCGAGCCGTTCGAGGAAGCCGGTGCCGCGGGGGCCGGCGCCGACGATGACGACCGAGCGGCGTCCGGCGCTCATCGCGTGCCGCCCGTGCCGCGCGCGTAGTGCTTCTCGACGTAGTGCTGGCCGACGCTCAGGACGGAGGTGACCAGGACGTACCAGAGGGTGGCGACCAGGAGCAGCGGGATGACCTGGTAGGTGCGGTGGTAGACGAGCTGGGTGGAGTAGAGCAGGTCCTGGACGGCGATGACGGAGACGATCGAGGTGCCCTTGAGGGTGCCGATCAGCATGTTCCCGGCGGGCGGCACGATCGACTTCATGGCCTGCGGCAGCACGATCCGGGTGAGCCGGCGCCACCGGCCGAGGCCGAGGGACTGGGCGGCCTCGATCTGGCCGCGGTCGACGGAGAGGATGCCGCCGCGGACGACCTCGGCGGCGTAGGCGGCCTCGTGGAGGGTGAGGCCGATGACGGCGACGGAGACCGGGCCGAGCAGGTTGACCGTGTGGATCCCGAGCACGGTCGGGTAGAGGGCGCCGATGTTGAACCAGAACAGCAGCTGCACCAGGATCGGCGTGGAGCGGAAGAACCAGACGTAGCCCCAACTGACCGCGCGCAGGACGGGGTTGGCGGAGAGCCTGAGGACGGCGAGCAGGGTGCCGAGGGCGAAACCGAGGGCCATCACGAGGGCGGTCAGCCACAGGGTGAGGCCGAGGCCGCGCAGCACGGCGGTGGAGGTGAACCAGTCGCCCACCACGTCCCACTGGAAGGCGCGGTTGGTGGCGACGGACCAGAGCCCGAGCGCGGCCAGGACGAGGACGGCGCCGGCGGCGGTCCACTGGCCGGCGCGGCGGGCGGGGACGATGCGGAGCACCGGTTCGGGTGGCGCCGACGCGGGAGCGGGGGCTTTGGCGATGATCGCGGACATGGCGAAGGCTCCGTGGATTCCAGAGACGGATCGAACACGGGATGCGCCTTCAGCGCGCGGTGAGCCGCGGACCCGAGCCCCTCAGCACGGTCCGCCCCTTCACGCTACGCGGAGCGCGGGGCGGACTGTCAAGTGCGTCCGGATGATGAGCCGTTCGTCTCATCGTGGTTGACGAGGAAACGGATGCCTGTTCCACTTGGGCCATGCATCCGCAGCAGTGGCTGGTCACGCGCTCCCACATCGACCTCGGTCGTGTGTGGTCCTCTTCCTGTTGAGCCGACCCTCTGCTTCTCCCTGCCCGCGTGCTTTTTCCCGCGGCGCCTTCACCCGTGCCTGCCCGTGAGCGCCTGAACTCCCCTCCCCTCACCATGTCCTGACCTGCCCTGCCCGGCCCTGCCCGGATTCCCTTCTTCCCGGGTTTCCTCGGCATGCCCCCCGTCCTGAAGGACCGTCATGACCTCTGCGCCGCCGTCGTCCCCGACGCGCCACACCCTCGCCCTCACCCTGATCACCGCCGCCACGCTCACCGTCCTCACCGCCTGCGGCACGGGCGAGGCGGGCGGCGGGACCGCCGCCGCGCCGGACGCGCTGCCGACCGAGGACGTGGTGTCGGGCGTGCGGAAGAACGAGGCCGCGGCGAAGCTGCTCCCCGCCGACGTGCGGCAGCGCGGCACCCTGACCCTGGCCACCGCCGTCGGCACCCCGCCGGGCAACGCCTATCTGCCCGACGGGAAGACCGTCGTCGGTCTGGACGCCGACATCGCGGGCGCCGTCGCCAAGGCGCTCGGCCTGGAGCCGAAGCGCGAGGTGGCCGCGTTCGAGACGATCCTGCCGGCGCTCGGCAGCGGCAAGTACGACGTCGGCACGGGCAACTTCGGCGTCACGGAGGAGCGCCGCAGGACCATCGACTTCGTCACCTACATCAACGACGGCCAGGGCTTCGCCGCCCGCGCCGACAGCAAACTGACCGCCGTCACCGACCTCACCCAGCTCTGCGGCCTGCGCGTGGGCACCGGCGCAGGCACCACGTTCGAGCAGACCCTGGAGCGGAACAAGGGCCGCTGCGCGGCGGCCGGCAAGCAGCCGTACGAGGTGAACGTCTACAACGACACGGCCGCGATCTGGATGTCCCTCCAGCAGGGCCGCACCGATGTGGTCATGAGCACCATCAACGGCCTCCGCTACGCGGTGAAGCAGCAGCCGGGCACGAAGTTCCTGGGCGAGTACCGCCGTCTCGACGTCGGCTTCGCCTTCAAGAAGGGCACCCCGCTCGCGCCCGCCTTCCAGGCGGCCGTGAACGGCCTGAAGGCGGACGGAAGCTACGACCGCATCCTGCGCAAGTGGGGCGTGACCGCCTCGGGCATCGCCGAGTCACGCATCTCCCCGCCGGAGATCCCCGCGCCCACGAAGTGAGCTCACGGGTCGCAACTCAGCGGTCGAAGCTCAGCGGTCGCAGCTCGGCAGTGGCAGCTCAGCGGTCGCAGCTCGGCAGTGGCAGCTCAGCAGTCGCAGCCGCAGTCGCACCCGTCACATCCGTCGCAGCCGTCACAGCAGGACGAGCAGTTGCCGCAGCAGTCGCAGCACTCGCCACACCCTTCACAGGCGTCGCAGCAGTCGCACTGGGAGCAGAGGCCGTCGCGGCGCTGCCGGCTCCACGGGTCCTCGAAGGTGCCGCAGCACATCTGGCAGGTGCAGGCCAGGCCGAGCCAGACGGCGCAGCCGGCGACGAGACCGCGGCGCCGGTTCGGCGGCTCGGGCGGGAGCGGGCCCCAGGGACCGCCGGGGCCGCCCGGCCCGCCCGGCCCCGGGTGGTACGGCCCGCCGGGGCCGCCCGGGCCGGGCGCGTACGGATTGCCGCCCGGTCCGCCCGGGGCGTACGGGTTGCCGGGCGCGGCTCCCGGCCCGCCGGGCATGGCGTACGGGTTCCCCGGCACCGGCCCCTGCCCGTGCCCCGCGCCCGGCGCGACGTGCGAGCAGGTCGTCGTGCCGAAGGCGCGGTCGATGGACGTGCGCAGCTCGTGGGCGAGGAGCACGTGGGCGAGCCGCCCGTCCGCGAAGTCGACGTCCTTCAGCGCGAGCCGGATGCCGTGCAGCGCGTCGTCGGCGAGCCGGCGGGCCTCCTCGCGGGAGGTACCGGTCGCGGTGAGCGGGTTCCAGGCGCCGGCAGCTGCGTCGGCGGCCTGGTCCTCGACGGCGTCGAGGAGGTGGGCGAGGCGTCCGAAGAGGCGGCCGGCCTCGGCGAGGGGCGCGGCGTTGCCGGGGCGGCCGGCGAGCACCGCGGTGTGCGCGAAGGCGGCGGCGGTCGCGGTCTCGGTCGGCTCGGTGACGACGAGCAGCGGGGTGCCGGGCCCGGCGAGCGTCTCGATGCCGGTCTGCCGGTCCACCGCGTCGAGCAGCACGGCCGTGTCGAAGCCGAGCTCCCGACCGGTGCGGGCGCCCGCCCGGTCCCAGGAGCGGGCGACCCGGCGGGCCGCGGCGGCGACCGGCCGGCGGGCCAACAGGCCATCGCGGTCGGCGACGTGGTCGCGGATCTTCGCCGAGGCGAGCACCAGCGAGACGGCGGCGGCGAGCCGCGCGCCCTCGCCGCGCGCCACGGGCGCGGTCCGCATCTGGCGCAGCGGGCAGGGCCCGGCGGTGCGCCGGCCGGCCTCGGTGCGGCCGGTCTGAGCCTCCGTCAGGACCGAGACGATCAGGCCGTCGTAGTTGGTGACGACCCGGGCGAACTGCCCGTGGTCGGCGCGAAGTGCCAGACAGAGACCGCAGAGATGGGCCATCCACTCCACCTTGAGGCCCTCGGAGAGGCGGTGCGTGCAAGGCCTGACTATTCCGAACAAGAGACTCCCCCGTACCGCGGCTGCGTCGGCATCGTACCCAGGGGCGCGTTCACCCGTACGCCCCGGCCGTCACCCTTCCGGCCCGACATTCATCATTTGATTTGCACGGCTGCGGTCAAGCCTCCGTCAGCCCCCGCATACCGCAAGATGCCTGACGATTCGCCAGATTTCGGACCTCACGTTCTGCACCAGTACCGTCACGAAACCCCTGCGCGCCGACTATCCACTTGGCGCGCGATCCGCATCATGGACGACGATAGGGATTGCGGAACCACGAGTGACCGCGCTGAAAGGAGGCGTCCATGGGATCGGTGCGCAAGGCCAGTGCCTGGCTGGGACTCGTCGAGGACAACGACGAGCGTTACTACGACGACGAGTACGCCGACGGTGCCGAGAGCGGCGGCGACGCCTGGGTGACGGACCCGCGGGTGCGGGTGGCGTCCGACACGGCGCACGAGCAGGGCCGTCGGATCGCGACCGTCTCGCCCGACGGGTTCCGGGACGCCCGGGGCATCGGCGAGCTGTTCCGGGACGGCGTCCCGGTGATCGTCAACCTCACCGCGATGGAGCCGAACGACGCCAAGCGCGTCGTCGACTTCGCCGCGGGCCTCGCCTTCGGCCTGCGCGGCTCGATCGAGCGCGTCGCGACCCGGG
Organism: Streptomyces sp. NPDC004788; assembly: GCF_053601115.1. Lineage (NCBI taxonomy): Bacteria > Bacillati > Actinomycetota > Actinomycetes > Kitasatosporales > Streptomycetaceae > Streptomyces > Streptomyces sp. NPDC004788. Next base: position 3,182 of record NZ_JBSGBF010000144.1, on the reverse strand, counting down.
TCTTCCTGCTGACCCCGGCGGACACGCAGATCGTGACCGGCGAGTCGGCCGGCCGCGCCCAGGACGGCTTCTTCAACCAGAGCTGAGCCGGGGCCCTCAGGGGCCCGGGCTCACCGCGGCCGGCGGCGCGCTCGGTTCGCGGGTGGCGGGCACCTTCGGAAGGTCCTGCCCACACTTCCGCTCCGGCTCCCGGTCCGGGTTCAGATCCTGGACGGGAGCGCACTCCATCACCCGCGGCAGCCGCAGCGCCATCAGCGCGCCGAGCAGCAGCAGGCCCGCGCTCACGAAGAGCGTGACGTGGAGGCCGTGGACGAAGGCGTGGCGGGCGGCGTGGTGGAGCGTTTCGCCAGCGGTGCCACCGAGCCGGGCGGCGACCTGGTACGCCTCGCCGAGGGAGTTCGCGGCGGCGTGGGCCGCCGGGGCGGGCACGCCGGGCAGTCCGGCGAGCCCGGGCGCGTACGCCGCGTTCATGACGCTGCCGAGCAGCGCGATGCCCATGCCCGCGCCGAGCTGGTACGAGGTCTCGCCGATCGCCGCCGCGCCGCCGGCGCTCTCCGGCGGGGCCTCGCTGAGCATCGACTCGTACGCCGAGAAGAGCGTCGTCTGCAGGCCGAAGCCGAGCAGCACGAAGCCCACCGTGAGCAGCACCGGCCGGTCGTGCTGGCCCATGAGGACGAGCAGCAGCACCGCGGCCGCCGTGAGGACGAAGCCCCAGCCGACCATCCGGCGCGGGCCGAGCCGGTTCAGGGTGTACGAGCCGGTGGCGCCGGCGGCCATCGCGGCGAAGGTGAGCGGGAGCAGCCGGAGGCCGGTCTCCAGGGGACTGAGGCCGAGGATCAGCTGGAGGTACTGGACGGCGATGAGCTCCAGGCCGACCAGGGCCAGCATGCCGAGCACGATGCAGCCGACGGAGGTGGTGAAGGCCGCCCGGGCGAAGAGCCGCATGTCGATCAGCGGGTGGGCGCGCCGCTTCTGCCGCCGTACGAAGAGGACCATCAGGAGGGCGCCCAGGAGCAGCGGACCGAGGGTGGCGGGCGCGAGCGGCTCGGCGCCGGCGCCGAGCCGCTTCACGCCGAGGACGGCGCCGAGCACTCCGGCGGCGGCCATCAGCGCGCCGAGCACGTCCCAGGGCCCGTCGGCGGCGCCGCGCGACTCGGGGAGCAGCCAGCGGCCGACCGGCAGGATCAGGGCCATCAGCGGGATGTTGATCAGGAAGACCGAGCCCCACCAGTAGTTCTCGACGAGGAAGCCGCCGAGCACGGGGCCGGTGGCGGCGCCGACGGCGGCGACCGCCGTCCAGATGCCGATGGCGGTGGCCCGCTCACGCCGGTCGGGGAAGACCGCGCGGAGCAGCGAGAGCGTCGCGGGCATGATCATCGCGCCGCCGACGCCGAGCAGGGCCCGGGCGCCGATGAGGACCATGGGCGCGGTGGCGAGCGCGGCGACCGCCGAGGCGATGCCGAAGAGCGCGTAGCCGAGCAGCAGCACGCGTCTGCGCCCGACCCGGTCGCCGAGGGTGCCGAAGAGGATGAGGAGCGACGCGCAGATCAGCGGGTAGGCGTCGACGATCCACAGCAGCTGGGTGGAGCTGGGCCGCAGGTCCTCGGTGAGCGAGGGGACGGCGACGTGCAGCACGGTCGAGTCGAGCGCGACCAGCAGCAGACTGACGCAGAGGACGACGAGGACGACCCAGCGGTTCGCGCCGCCGTCGGGGCCGCGGCCGAGGGCCCGCGGCCGTGTTTCGGCCGTGATCGTCCGCGCCATGCATGTACCTCCCAGTGAAGCCCTCGCGCTCGGCGGGCACCGGCCGGGGGGTCGGCCCCGGGGCGGCCCGGCATCGACGGGCGAGTGAGCCGTCAGCGTACGCGAGTTCAATGCCCGAGCGCGTGGTCAGGGTCTCACCCCGGCGGGCCGCACGGTGTGGCGTACGCCACTCGGGTCGTCGCGCGCCCGCACCGCGTGTCACCTGGAATTTCACGCGCGGAGCCGTTTCCGGAATTCCCCGGGCGATCAAACAGGCTTACGGAATCGCGGCTTCGGCAATAACGCCGAAGGTCATCGGATTTTCCGACGGATGACGGGAACAAACGCCCGGCTGAGAGCAACTCCACATCACATCGTCATCACGAAGGGACCGGAACGACCAAGGTCGCTACTCACTCCCTGTAACGTCGATTGGGTGCGTACCGACATCTTTGCCCGGCTGGACCGGGAGCCGGAACCGCCGAAGATAGAGGTCCCGCGGATGACCCGGACGCGTCTCGCCCTCTTCGGCGGGACGCTGGCGTTCTATCTGGTCATCGTCGTCGCCGTGCTCCTCTCGACCCCGCTGGTGCTGATCGACTGGAAGATCATGCTCTTCCGGCCCTACCAGCAGTGGCCGGAGTGGCACGCGTTCCTCGACTACTACGTCGTCCTCGGCCAGCGCGGGCCGACGGCCGTGATGGTGGCGGCCTGGCTGGGCTGGCGCTCCTGGCGCCAGCACACGCTGCGACCGCTGCTCTCGCTCGGCGCCGCGCTGCTCCTGCTCAACGCCACCGTCGGCGCGGTCAAGCTCGGCCTCGGCCGACTCGGCCCCCACTACGCGACACAGATCGGCTCCGCCGAGCTGTTCGCGGGCGGCGACATATTCCCGTCCGGGCACACCGCGAACGCGGTCGTGACCTGGGGCATCCTGGCCTATCTCGCGACCACGCCGAGAGCCCGCCGCTATCTGTCGGCGCTGTCGGCCCTGGTCGCGCTCGGCGTCGGCCTGACCACCGTCTACCTGGGCACGCACTGGCTGAGCGACGTGCTGCTCGGCTGGGCCGCCGGTCTGGTGGTGCTGCTCGCGCTGCCCTGGTGCGAGCCGGTCATCACGGTGGCCGAGGCGTGGATCCTGGGCGTGCGCGACCGGCTGCGCGAGCAGCTGCGGTCCCGCCGCCGCCTGGTGCCCTCGCTGCCGGTGGCGACCGGTGGCCCGGTGCCGGGACTCTTCCCGCAGCGGCCGGCCGGGGTCGAGGAGCCGGTGCGGGAGACCGTCGGCGCCGCGAGCGCAGGCCGGAACGCGAACGGGCGGGCCGCCGGCCTGCCCGCCTCACCGCTGCCCGCCTCGCCGCTGGCCGCCCCGCGCGCCCACCACACGGCCGGCCACCACCCCGCCGCCCATCACGCGGTGCGCTCGGAGCGCGCCCCGGTCGGCC
>NZ_JBSGBF010000143.1:0-15302 GCF_053601115.1 Streptomyces sp. NPDC004788 | reverse complement strand
TGTGGGTGGAGCGGCGGCGGGGCGAGCGGGCGATGGTGCCGCTGTCGATCTTCCGGTCGCGGCAGTTCACCGCGGTCAACGTGGTGACCCTGTGCAGGGCCGGGGCGGCGGCGGGGGCCGGGGCGGCAGCCGGGGCCGGGGCGGCCGGAGCGGCACCCGCGGCACCGATGACGGCCAGCTTGGCGCCGACCTCGGCGGTCTCGTCCTCGCCGACGACGATCTCCAGGAGAACGCCGGAGGCCGGGGCGGGGATCTCGGTGTCGACCTTGTCCGTGGAGACCTCGAGCAGCGGCTCGTCGGCCTCGACGGTCTCGCCGACCGACTTCAGCCAGCGGGTGACGGTGCCCTCGGTGACGGACTCGCCGAGCGCCGGCAGGACGACGTCGGTGCCCTGGGCGGACCCGGCACCGGCGGCGGCCTCGGCGGTCGGGGCCGGGGCCGGCTCCTGGACCTCGGTGGACGGAACGGCCTGCGGGGCCGGGGCGGCCTCGGCGGCCGGAGCCGGAGCGGCCTCGGCGGCGGGGGCCGGGGCAGCCGCGGGGGCGCCGGAGCCGTCGTCGATGATGGCCAGCTCGGCGCCGACCTCGACCGTCTCGTCCTCGGCGACCTTGATGGAGGCCAGGATGCCCGAGGCGGGGGCGGGGATCTCGGTGTCGACCTTGTCGGTCGAGACCTCGAGCAGCGGCTCGTCGGCCTCGACACGCTCGCCCTCGGCCTTGAGCCAGCGGGTGACGGTGCCCTCGGTGACGCTCTCGCCGAGCGCCGGCAGGGTTACGGAAACCGACATGGTTTCAGTTGCTCCTAACGAATTGCGGAAGTTGGTCGTCGCGCCCTGTGATGACGTGAGCGTCAGTCGTGGGAGTGCAGAGGCTTGCCGGCCAGGGCCAGGTGGGCCTCGCCGAGCGCCTCGTTCTGCGTCGGGTGGGCGTGGATGAGCTGCGCGACCTCCGCCGGCAGCGCCTCCCAGTTGTAGATCAGCTGCGCCTCGCCGACCTGCTCGCCCATGCGGTCACCGACCATGTGGACGCCGACCACGGCACCGTCCTTGACCTGGACGAGCTTGATCTCGCCCGCGGTCTTGAGGATCTTGCTCTTGCCGTTGCCCGCGAGGTTGTACTTCAGGGCGACGACCTTGTCCGCGCCGTAGATCTCCTTGGCCTTGGCCTCGGAGATGCCGACGGAGGCGACCTCCGGGTGGCAGTACGTCACCCGCGGCACGCCGTCGTAGTCGATCGGCACGGGCTTCAGACCGGCCAGCCGCTCCGCGACCAGGATGCCCTCGGCGAAGCCGACGTGCGCGAGCTGGAGCGTCGGGACCAGGTCGCCGACCGCGGAGATCGTGGGCACGTTGGTCCGCATGTACTCGTCCACCAGGACGTAGCCGCGGTCCATCGCGATGCCCTGCTCCTCGTAGCCGAGACCGGCCGAGACCGGGCCGCGGCCGATGGCGACGAGCAGCACCTCCGCCTCGAAGGTCTTGCCGTCGGCCAGGGTGACCTTGACACCGTTCTCGGTGTACTCGGCCGACTGGAAGAACGTGCCCAGGTTGAACTTGATGCCACGCTTGCGGAAGGCGCGCTCGAGCAGCTTGGAGCTGTTCTCGTCCTCGACCGGGACGAGGTGCTTCAGGCCCTCGATGACCGTCACGTCGGTGCCGAAGGACTTCCACGCCGAGGCGAACTCGACGCCGATGACACCGCCGCCGAGGATGATCGCGGACTCCGGCACCCGGTCCAGGGTCAGCGCGTGGTCCGAGGAGATGATCCGGTTGCCGTCGATCTCCAGACCCGGGAGCGACTTCGGCACGGAGCCGGTGGCGAGGAGGACGTGACGGCCCTCGACCCGGCGGCCGTCGACGTCGACGGAGGTCGGGGACGACAGGTGGCCGGTGCCCTCGATGTACGTCACCTTGCGGGAGGCGACGAGACCCTGCAGACCCTTGTAGAGGCCCGAGATCACGTCGTCCTTGTACTTGTGCACGGCCTTGATGTCGATGCCCTCGAAGGAGGCCTTGACACCGAACTGCTCCGCCTCGCGCGCCTGGTCGGCGACCTCGCCGGCGTGGAGCAGGGCCTTCGTCGGGATGCAGCCGTTGTGCAGGCAGGTGCCGCCGAGCTTGTTCTTCTCGATCAGTGCGACGTCCAGGCCCAGCTGCGCTCCGCGCAGCGCCGCGGCGTAACCGCCGCTACCGCCGCCGAGGATCACTAGGTCGAAAACGGTGCTGGCGTCGTTCGCCACGTCACGTCCTCCATGCATGTGCGCTCGTCGCTGGTCGTCGGTGACCAGGCGGCGGCTCCGGGTGTCCGGCCGCATATTTGTCGGCCCTGTGGTGGGGGCCCTGTCCTGCCGAGAACCCATCTTCGCACTTGTTGCCGGACGGCGGGACGCGGGGCCGCGCTCTGAGACGGCGGATAGTCCGTACGGACGGGCGACGGCCACGTACGAAGCTACGGATTTCGTCGCGAGCGAACGGCCCCCAGGTCGATGACCTGGGGGCCGTGACGCGGATCACTCAGTGATCGGAGCCGGATCGGAGCCGGATCGGAGCCGGACCGGAGCCGGACCGGCCCCGGAGTCGGATCCGAGCCGGATCAGAGGTCGCCGTCCGCCGTGCGCTCCGCGAGCCGCACCAGGGTGCGCACCGAGGAGCCGGTGCCGCCCTTCGGGGTGTAGCCGTACGGGGCGCTCTCGTGGAAGGCCGGGCCCGCGATGTCGAGGTGGGCCCAGGTGATGCCCTCGCCGACGAACTCCTGCAGGAAGAGGCCGGCCACCAGGCCGCCGCCCATCCGCTCGCCCATGTTGGCGATGTCGGCGGTGGCCGAGTCCATGCCCTTGCGCAGGTCCGCGGGGAGCGGCATCGGCCAGGACTGCTCGCCGACCTCCTCGGCGATCTCGTGGATCGCGGAACGGTAGTCGTCGTCGTTGGCCATGATGCCGAAGGTGCGGTTGCCGAGCGCCAGGACCATGGCACCGGTCAGGGTGGCCACGTCGACGATCGCGTCCGGGTGCTCCTCCGACGCCCTCGTCAGCGCGTCCGCGAGGACCAGGCGGCCCTCGGCGTCCGTGTTGAGGACCTCGACGGTCTTGCCGCTGTACATGCGCAGCACGTCACCGGGGCGGGTGGCGGAGCCGGACGGCATGTTCTCGGCGAGCGCCAGCCAGCCGGTGACGTTGACCTCGAGGCCCAGGCGGGCGGCGGCGACGACGGCGGAGAACACGGCGGCGGCGCCGCTCATGTCGCACTTCATCGTCTCGTTGTGGCCGGCCGGCTTCAGCGAGATGCCGCCCGAGTCGTAGGTGATGCCCTTGCCGACCAGGGCCAGGGTCTTCTCCGCCTTCGGGTGGGTGTAGGCGACGCGGACCAGGCGCGGCGGGTTCACCGAGCCGTTGCCGACGCCCAGGATGCCGCCGTAGCCGCCCTTGGTGAGCGCCTTCTCGTCGAGCACCTGCACCTTGAGGTTGTGCTCCTTGCCGGCGGCCTGCGCGGCGGCGGCGAACGCGGCCGGGGTCAGGTCGTTCGGCGGCTGGTTGATCAGGTCGCGGGCGCGGTTCATCTCCTCGGCGACGGTCCGCGCGCGCTCCGCGGCGGCCTTGTAGGCCTTGTCGCGGGGCTTGGCACCGAGCAGGGCGACCTCGCCGAGCGGCTTCTTGCGGCCCTCGCCGTCCTGGTACGCGGTGTAGGCGTACGCGCCGAGCAGCGCGCCCTCGACGATGGCGGCGGCGTCCTCGGGGGCGCCGATCGGCAGCGCGAAGGCGGCCTTCTTCACGCCGGCCAGGGCACGGGCGGCGGTGCCGGCGGCGCGGCGCAGCGCCTCGGCGTCATAGCCCTCGCCGTCCTCGGGCGCGGAGCCCAGGCCGACGACGAGCACGACAGGGGCCTTGAGGCCGGCCGGCGAGGGAAGCTTGGTCGCCTCACCCTCTGCGCCGGTGGCACCCAGAGTGTCCAGGACGGCGGCCAGGCCGCCGTCGAACGCCTGGTCGACGGCCTCGGCGCCGGGGGCCACGACGAGGGTCTTCCCGGACTTCGCGGCGCCGACCACGACGACGTCGGCGCGCAGCGTCGCCGCGCCGGCGGTGCTGAGAGTGAGAGCAGTCACGGTGGTGAATTCTCGCTTCCGTTGAGTTCTGTGGCGGTCGAGGGATGGGCCGACCGTGCCCGCCGCATCGTATTTCGGCCCGAAGAGCGCCCGGACACGAGGTTACGCTCGCTCACCGCTTTCGCTCACGGCGACGGCGATTCACTCGTACGTGGTGTCTCTGTCCGGTTTACGTCGCGGGCCGGGCGGCCCCGTTCCAGACTCGGCTCGCGTCACCGGGCCGCGTCGGCTCCGCGTCAACTCCGACGCGCCGTCGAACGCGCCTCGACCGCGCCATCCACTGCGACATCTCCACAGGTCCCGCCGCCCCGGCGGGCCTGCCGAGGGGGGACACCACCGATGGATTCCAGCCGCTCCCGCACGCCCGGAACCGCCCGCGGAACCCGGCTCCCGGCCCGCGGGGGCTCCGGGCTCGGCGCCGGAGAAGCATCCCGCGCCGCCTCCCGCGGGGGCTCAGGGCTCGCCGCCGCCCACGCCGCCTCCCCGTCCGGCGCCCGGCGCGCGGCCCGCGGGGGCTCCCGGATCGCCGCGCTCGCCGCCGCCGCGCTGCTCGCCGCCGTCGTCCCCTCCGCGCAGGCGGGCGCCGCGACGACCGCCCCGCGCGTCGACCTGACCGTGCTCGTCGTCGACGACGGCGGCAGCGCGGTCGAGGCGATCACCGCCGAGCTGACCGGCTCCGGCATCCCGTACCGCCGGGTCGACCTCGACGACCCGAACCGGCCCGTGCTCACCGCGGCCTTCCTCCACGACACGGTCGACGGCCGGCCGCGCGCCAGGTACCAGGGCGTCGTCCTGCCCCACGAGGCCGTCTTCGGCCCCGACTCCGCCGAGCAGGCCGCGCTCGTCGCGTACGAGCAGGACTTCGGCATCCCGCAGGTCGACGCCTACACCTGGGCGCATCCCGACGTCGGCCTCGACTACACGTCCGACGGCGGCTGGGCCGGCGTCCTCGACGGCGCCCGCGCCTATGTCACCCCGGCCGGGCAGGCCGGACCGTTCCGGGACCTGCGCGGCACCGTCACCTTCGACGACAACGACCCGGACGTCTCGGAGAGTTACGGCTACGCGGGCCGCCCCCGGGCCGGTTACACCAGCTACCTCGACATGCCCGCCGCCGACGGCGGCCGGATGAGCCTGATCGGCGAGTACGCCCACGACGGGCGGCGCGAACTCGTCGTCACCTTCGCCTACAACCCGTACCAGCGCCAGTTCCGGGTGCTCGCCCGCGGCATCGTCGACTGGCTCACCCAGGGCGTCCACCTCGGCCAGAGCCGCAACTACCTCTCCGTCCACGTCGACGACGTCCTCGCCCCCGACGCCCGCTGGGACACCGTCCGCGACTGCACCCCCGGCGACAACGACTGCCCCGGCGGCGGGGAGACCGAGAACCCGATCCGCATGACCGCCGACGACGCCGCGTACGCCGCCGCCTGGCAGAAGTCCTCCGGCTTCCTCCTCGACCTCGTCTACAACGGCGGCCAGGGCGAGGAGTGGAAGACCGAGCACGGCGGCAGCGACCCGCTGGCCACCCGGCTGCTCGCCGACCGGGCGCAGTACCGCTGGGTCAACCACACCTACACCCACGCCTTCCTCGGCTGCGTCCAGGACACCACCACCGTCCCCTGGAGCTGCGCCAAGGACGCCACCGGCGCGGTGCGGTGGGTGAGCCGCAGCGAGATCTCCGCGCAGATCCGGGACAACCTCGGCTGGGCCACCGGCAAGGGCGTCTCCGTCGACCGCACCGAGCTCGTCACCGGCGAGCACTCCGGCCTGAAGACCCTGCCGCAGCAGCCCGTCGACAACCCGAACCTGGCCGGCGCCCTCGCCGACAACGGCGTGAAATGGACCGCGAGCGACGCCTCCCGCGAGCCGCGGCAGCGCTCCGTCGGCACCGGCTACGGCGCCGCCCTGACCGTGCCCCGCCACCCCATGAACGTGTACTACAACGTGGGCACCGCCGCCGAGATGACCGACGAGTACAACTGGATCTACACCTCGCGCGCCGACGGCGGCAGCGGCCTGTGCGAGAACAACCCGGCCTCCACCTGCCTGCCCGCCCCGCTCGACCCGGCCACCGGTTACGCCGCGTACATCGCGCCGCGCGAGGCCCGCACCGTCCTCGGTCACGTCCTCGGCAACGACCCGCGCCCGCACTACGTCCACCAGTCCAACCTCGCCGAGGAACGCCTGCTCTACCCCGTCCTCGACCAGGTCCTCGCCGACTACAAGGCCGTCTACGCCGCCAACACACCGCTGGTGAACCCGCGCCAGAAGGACGTCGGGACCGAGCTGAGCCGCCGCGCCGACTGGGAGCGGGCGCTCGCCGCCGGCCAGGTCACCGCCTACCGCGTCGGCGACACCGTCACCGTCAAGGCGCCCTCGGGCGTCGCCGTCCCCGTCACCGTCCCCGAGGGCACCCGCAAGCAACTCCTGCTCGGTACGGCCGCGTTCGGCACCCCGTACGCCGGCACGCGGTCCGCCTGGACCACACCCGAACCGCTCCAGAGCGGCATCACGCTCAAGCTCCCGACGACCTGACCAGCCGGCCGTACGGGGGGACCACGCACATGCCGAGCAGCGGCCGTCACGTCACCATGCTCACCGAAGGCACTTATCCGCACGTCCACGGCGGCGTCAGCACCTGGTGCGACCAGCTCGTCCGGGGCATGCCCGAGGTCGACTTCCACGTCCTCGCCCTCACCGGCAGCGGCCGCGAACCCGTCACCTGGGAACTGCCGCCGAACCTCACCGCCCACACCTCCTTCCCGCTCTGGGGCACCGCCCCGGAGCGGGCCCGGTGCGCCCCGCGCGGCCGGGCCGCCCGCCGCTTCCTCGACGCGTACGAACGCCTGCTGCTCGCGATCCTCGACCCGGCGGCGGACTGCGACTTCGGCGACAGCCTGTACGTACTCGCCGGGCTCGCCCGCGAGGGCCGGCTCACCGCCGCCCTGCGCTCCGAGCGCGTCCTGCGCTCCCTGATGTGGATCTGGACCATGCCGCACCTGCCGACGGCCGCGGCCCGGCCCACCGTCCACGACGCCCTCACCGCCACCGACCTGCTGGAACACGCGCTGCGCCCGCTCGCCGCCCGGATACCCGAGGGCCGCGTCGCGCACGCCGTCTCCAGCGGACTCGCCACCCTGCCGGCGCTCGCCGCCCAGCACTTCGAAGGGGTGCCCTTCCTGCTCACCGAACACGGCATCTACCTGCGCGAGCGGTACCTCGGCTACCGCACCGAGGCCCAGCGCTTCCCGGTCAAGGCCCTGCTCCTCGGCTTCTACCGCGAGCTCAACACCCTCGGCTACCGCAAGGCCGACCTCATCACCCCGTGCAACCGGTACAACCGGCGTTGGGAGGAGCGCGGCGGCGCCCCCGCCGACCGCATCCGCACCGTCTACAACGGCGTCGACCCCGCCGCCTTCCCCTGGGCCGGCCCCGAGCCCGAGACCCCGACGCTCAGCTGGGTGGGCCGCGTCGACCCCATCAAGGACCTGGAGACCCTGATCCGGGCCTACGCGATCTGCCGCGCCGAACTCCCCGAGCTGCGGCTGCGGTTGTTCGGCCCCGTCCCGGCCGGCAACGAGGACTACCGCACCCGCCTGGAGAAGCTCGCCGCCGAACTCGGCGTCGCCGACGGCGTCACCTTCGAGGGCCGCACCTCCGACGTCGCCGGGGCCTACGCCGCCGGCAACGTCGTCATGCTCTCCTCCATCAGCGAGGGCTTCCCCTTCTCCCTCATCGAGTCCATGTCCTGCGGCCGCGCCACCGTCTCCACCGACGTCGGCGGCGTCCGCGAGGCCGTCGGCGACACCGGCCTCGTCGTCCCGCCCCGCGAACCCGCCGTCATGGCCGCCGCCGTCACCGAGCTGTTGAACGACCCCGAGCGCCGCGCCGACCTGGCCCGCCGCGCCCGCCAACGCGTCGTCGACCGCTTCACCCTCCACCGCTCCGTCGACGGCTTCCGCCGCATCTACCTCGAACTCGCGGGCCGCCCCATCTGTCCGCCCGCCGAACCCGAGGACTGGACGGTCCGCCTCACCGACCCGTGGCGACAGACCTGGGGGGAGGCGGTGCCGGCATGAGCGGCTCGCTGTGGCTGAAGCCGGGCACGACCAACGACTCCCTGCCGACGATCCCACGCCAGCGGACGACGACGGCGGCGGCGGGGGCCGGGGCGCCCGCGTCGACGCCCGCGCCCGCGTCGACGCCCGCGTCGGCAGGCACGCGAGTCTCGGTGGAGTACGCCCCCGACCCCCTCGACGACCTCGTCGCCCGTCTCGACGCGCTCGCCGCCGTCGCCGTGCATCCCGACGAGATAGCCGCGATCCTCGAGTCGGACGGCATGACGGACGATCACATCAGGCTCCACTACGGCCGGGCCGACTCCTTCACCCTCGCCGAGGACCTCTACGCCCGCACCGAGCGCCGCCACCCCGAGCCCGAGGCGCCGGCCGCCGGGCCCTGGCACACCGGGCTCGCCGGGTGTCTGCTGCGCGGGCTCGTCTTCGCGCTGCCGGGGCTCGCGTACGTGCTCGGGGCGCCGATCCTGGCCACCGGGCCCGGGCGGTACGGGCTGCCGCCGGGGAGCGTGCCGCTGTTCGCGGGGGCGGTCACCGGGTGGGTGTGGAACCAGGCCCTGGCGCACCGGGCGTACAGCTGGCTCGGGCTCGGCGACCGGCGGGCCGCCGTACGGGCGCTGCTGACCGGCGCGCCGGCGGGGGCGCTCGCGGGCGCGGCGGTCGCGGTGGCGGCGGCCGGGCCGGGGGAGGGGCCGGCCGCGCTGTTCGGGGCCGGGCAGGCGGCGTACCTGGCGGCGGCGACCGTGCTGCTCGTCCTCGGGCGCGAACGCGCCCTGCTCGCCGCCCTGTTGCCGCTCGCCGGCGCCGTCCCGGCCTTCCGCTACGACCTGCCGGAGCCGCTGCGGATCGCCCTCCTGCTGCTCTCGCTCGCCGCCACCACCGCCTTCGCGGGGCTCTCGCTGCGCGGTGGCCTTGCCGGGGGCCGGGGCGGCGGCCGGGGCGGACCGTCGTTCGCCGCCTCGCTCCCGTACGGCCTCTTCGGCCTCGGCAGCGGACTGCTCGTGCTCGGCGTCGGCGCCGACGCCCTCATCGCGCTCAGTCTCTCCATGGGCCCGGCCGAATGGCTCCTGCACCGCTTCCGAAGCGCCAGCCTCACCCGGCTGCGGCTGCTGACCACCGCGTACGAGTTCCGGCGCGCCGTCACCGGCATGCTGGCGCGCTGCCTCGGCGGCTACCTCGCCCTGCTGCTCGCGCTCACCGTCACCGCCGGGGCCCTGTGGCCCGGCGCCGCCGCCGTGTCCGCCGGGCGGATCGTCGCGCTGCTCCTGGTCGGCGCGGTGCTGTGGCTGGGGCTGCTGCTGCAGGCGTTCGGCGCGGTGTCGAGCGCGGCCGTGGTGTGCCTGCTCGCCGCCGTCGCGCAGGCCCTGGCCCCGGCGGCCGGACCGGTCGCGGCGGGTCTGGCGGCGGCCGTGCTGGGCGTGCTGACCTGTGTCCTGCTGGTTCGACCGACCGCCCACCGCTTCTAGGGGCCCGGACTGTGACTCGCTCCTCCCTCCTGCTGCCCTTCTACGAGCACCCCGCCGACCGCCCCGACGACTGGGCCGCCGTCGTCGCGGCCGCCCCCGCCCTCTACGGCGTCGTCCTCAACCCGGCGAGCGGCGCCGGGCGCGCCCGCGACCCCGCCTTCGCCGAGGTCGCCGCGCGGCTGCGGGCCGCCGGGGTGCGGGTCCTCGGCTACGCGGACACCGACTACGGCCGCCGCCCGCACGCCGAGGTCGTCGCCGACCTCGTACGGCACCGCGACTGGTACGGCGCCGACGGCGCGTTCCTCGACCAGGTGCCGACCGAACCGGCCGCGCTGCCGCACTACCGCCGCCTGACCGTGGCCGCGCGGGCCGCCGGCGCCACGACCCTCGTCCTCAACCACGGCGCCCACCCGGCCCCCGGCTACGAGGAGATCGCCGACCTCCTCGTCACCTTCGAGGGCCCGTGGGACGCCTACCGCGCCCTCGACCTGCCGGTCGCCGACCACTACTGCCACCTCGTCTACGCGGTCCCCGCCGACGCCCCGTGCCCGGCGACCCCGGTCCACTGCGCGGTGCCGGGCACGGGCGCGCACCCGTGGGGCACGCTGCCGCACACCCTGGAGCCCGTCCGGTGACCCGCCGCCTGCTGCACCCGCTCGCCCTCGTCCTGCTCCTGCTCGCGGCCTGCACGACGACGCCTCCCGCCCCGGATCCCGAGCCGCGGGCCGACCGCTGGCAGCCGGCCCCCGGTCTCGCCTGGCAGTGGCAGCTCAGCGGCCGCCTCGACCCCTCCGTGGACGTCCCCGTCTACGACATCGACGGCTTCGACCACCCGGCCACCACCGTCGCCGCGCTGCACCGCCGCGGCCGCAAGGTCGTCTGCTACGTCTCCACCGGCGCCTGGGAGGACTTCCGCCCCGACGCCGCGAAGTTCCCCAGGGCCGTCCTCGGCAAGGGCAACGGCTGGCCCGGCGAACGCTGGCTCGACATCCGCCGCACCGACCTCCTCGCCCCCCTCGTGGCCGCCCGCCTCGACCTGTGCCGCGCCAAGGGCTTCGACGCGGTCGAACCCGACAACATGGACGGCTACCAGAACGACACCGGCTTCCCCCTCACCCCCGCCGACCAGCTCCGCTACAACCGCCTCGTCGCCCGCCTCGCCCACGACCGCGGCCTCGCCGTCGCCCTCAAGAACGACCTCGACCAGATCCCCGCCCTCCTCCCCGACTTCGACTTCGCGGTCAACGAACAGTGCGCCCAGTACGAGGAGTGCGACCGGCTCGTCCCGTTCGTGAGGGCGGGCAAGGCGGTCTTCCACGTGGAGTACGAGCTGGAGGTGGGCGAGTTCTGCGCGCAGACGCGGCGCCTGGGCCTCAGCTCGATGCGGAAGCGGTACGAGCTGGGGGCGTGGCGTCAGGCCTGCTAGGAGGTCCCCGCGCGCGGGACTCAGCCCAGCGTCAGCACCACCACCGCCACCGTCCCCGCCGTCTCCGCCGCCGCCCCGAACACGTCTCCCGTGACCCCGCCGAAGCGCCCCACGCACCGTCGCAGCAGCAGTTCCGCCGCCCCCAGGGCGGCCAGGGCGGCCAGGGCGTGGCGCAGGGCGTCGTACGGGGAGAACAGGGCGCCGGCGGCCGCGCACAGGAGGACGACCAGGCCGGTCGAGAGGGCGGCGGCCCGGACGGGGACCGTCGCGGCGACGACCGCGCCGAGGCCCTCGGGGCGGGCCGCCGGGACGCCCTCGCGGGAGGCGAGGGTGAGGGCGAGGCGGGCGACGGTCGCGGCGAGCGCGGCGGCGACCGTGCCGTGGGCCCAGCCCTCGGCGTACAGCTGGGAGAGCGCGGCGACCTGGGCGAGGAGGACGAGGACGAGGGTGATCACGCCGAAGGGGCCGATGTCGGACTGCTTCATGATCCGCAGGGCGTCCTCCGCGGGCTTGCCGCTGCCGAGCCCGTCGGCGGTGTCCGCGAGGCCGTCGAGGTGGAGGCCGCGCGTGAGCAGCGCGGGGACGGCGGCGGTGAGGACGGCGGCGAGCAGCGGGCCCGCGCCGAGGAGCAGCGACACGCCGCCGGCCGCGGCCGCGCACAGGCCGACGACGAGGCCCGCGAGCGGGGCGCACAGCATCCCGGCGCGGGCCGCGTCGCGGTCCCAGCGGGTGATGCGGGCGGGGAGCACGGTGAGGGTGCCGAAGGCGAATCGCAGGCCGTCCATCCGCGGAAGGGTAGTGCCCCGGCGCGGGCGCTAAATTGGCCGTACCGGACGAAGGCTGACCAATCGGCAGAGGGTGGCATGGGTCACTGGTTCTCGCGCAACATCGTCGAACCCGGGAAGCTCCCGCTGTTCCTCGCCCTGACCGCCTTCGTGGTGACCTTCCTGGTCACCCGCACCATCACCCGGCTGATCCGGGCCGGCAAGGGCCCCTTCGGCAACGTCTCCTCCGGCGGCCTGCACATCCACCACGTGGTGCCGGGCGTCGTGCTCAGCGTGCTCGGCGGCTTCGGGGCGGTCAGCAGCGGGCGGCACGGCGTGACGGCCGCGGTCTTCGCGGTGGTGTTCGGCATCGGCGCCGGGCTCGTCCTCGACGAGTTCGCGCTGATCCTGCACCTCGACGACGTCTACTGGTCGGACGCCGGCCGGCAGAGCGTCGAGGTCGTCGTCCTCACCGCCACCCTCGTGCTGCTCGTGCTCACCGGCTTCTCGCCGCTCGGCGTCAACGACATGACGGGGGAGGAGCGCCAGAGCCGAGCCACCCTGATCCTGACCCTCGCCGTCAACTTCCTCTTCGTCCTGATCACCCTCGTGAAGGGAAAGCTGCGGCTGGCGATCATCGGCACCCTCGTGCCGTTCGTCGCGATCCTCGGAGCCGTCCGGCTCGCCCGCCCCGGCTCCTGGTGGGCCCGCCGGCTCTACGCCCGCCGCCACCGCGCCCGCGCCCGGGCCCGGATCCGCGCCTACCGGCACGACAAGCGCTGGACCCGGGTACGGCGGAGGGTTCAGGACCTGATCGGCGGCTTCCAGGAGCGCGTCCCCGGCCGCGGCGATTCCACGTCGTCGAGCTGAGCCAGCGGCCCGCGCCGCTGCTCCCGCCACTCCTGGAAGGCGATCACGAGGAGTACGGCGGCGATGGCGGCGATGTGCTCCTTGCCCGCCAGGTTGTTCTTGACCAGCACCTCGACGACCATCGCGACGATCACCAGGATCCCGGTCCACCGTGCCCGGTAGCGCCAGCACACGTACACCGCGAGGCCCACCACCGCCGCCGAGGGCCCGGTGTCCACGATCAGCGCGTCGGAGGCGGGCAGCCCCAGCGGGTTGTCGGGGCCGAGGGCGATGCCGACGCGTGCGTAGAGCGTGCCGGCCAGCGTCGCCGCGTACGCGATCAGCAGCGTGCGCCACCGGCCCAGACAGATCTCGGCGATCCCGAACACCAGCAGGACCTGCCCGAGCGCGCCCCACACCGGCAGGTCGAGCGCCGGCACGAAGAGCGAGAGCGGGGTGCGGAGCAGCGCGAACCCCAACGGGTCCTCGGCCCGCACCGAACCGATGTCCTGGACCGCCTGATAGCCCCAGTCCTGGTTCTGCACCAGCTGGAAGACCGAGGTCAGCAGGACGGCGCCGACCGTCATCGGGATCGCGCGCCACCGGCGTAAGGCGAGCGCCGTGCGTACGGTCCCGAAGAGCGGACCCCACTCACGGCGCGCGAACGCCCGCACGGATGCTCGCGCGGACGTCCGCACGGACGAGGGGCGGGTCAACGTCTGCCCTCCAGATGTTTGCGGTGCAGCCACTTGGGCAGCCCGGGGGCCTCCAGGAAGCCCTCCGCGCGGCCGGCGGCGAGGCCGATGCGCAGCAGGTCGGCGCTCTTCTCGAAGAGCATGAATCGGGGCTCCCAGATCGGTCGGTACTTGGCGTTGGCGCGGTACAGCGACTCGATCTGCCACCAGCGGGAGAAGAAGCTGAGCAGTGAACGCCACATGCGCAGCACCGGTCCCGCACCGAGCCTCGAGCCACGTTCGAAGACGGATCGGAACATCGCGAAGTTGAGCGAGACCTGAGTGATTCCGATCTCCTTGGCCCGCTGCAGGAGTTCGATGACCATGAACTCCATCAGACCGTTCTCGGACTCCCGGTCCCGCCGCATCAGGTCCAGGGACAGCCCCTTCGGCCCCCACGGCACGAACGACAGCAGCGCGCGCAGCTCGCCGCGCTCGTCGGAGCACTCCAGCATCACGCAGCGCCCGTCCTTCGGGTCGCCGAGCCGGCCGAGCGCCATCGAGAAGCCGCGCTCGGTCTCGCCGTCCCGCCAGTCGTCCGCCTTGGCGAGCAGGACGGCCATCTCGTCGGCCGGGATCTCCTCGTGGCGCCGGATCCGCACCTGGTACCCGGCCCGCTTGACCCGGTTGTACGCCTGCCGGACCGTGCGCATGGCGCGCCCGTCGATCGTGAACTCGTCGGTCTCCACGATCGCCTCGTCGCCCAGCTCCAGCGCGTCGAGCCCGTGCCGGGCGTAGATCTGCCCGGCCTCCTCGCTCGCGCCCATCACCGCCGGGATCCAGCCGTGCTCGCGCGCCTCGGCCAGCCACGGCTCGATCGCGCCGGGCCACGCCTCCGGGTCGCCGATCGGGTCGCCGGAGGCGAGGGAGACGCCGCCGACCACCCGGTAGGCGATCGCCGCCTTCTCGCTCGGGGACCAGATGACGCTCTTCTCGCGGCGCAGCGCGAAGTAGCCGAGCGAGTCCCGGTCACCCTGCTTGTCGAGCAGCGCCCGCAGCCGGTCCTCGTCCTCCTCGGTGAGCGGGTCGACGGCCCGCCGGGCCCGGAAGGCGGCGAACAGCACCGCGAACAGCAGCAGCGTCGACATCACGTTGATCACGACGTCGACCCAGCCGGGCGTGCTGATCGTCGCGTACGCCTTGTCGTCCGTGGCCAGCGTGATCAGCCGCAGCACGCCGTACTTCCAGCGCTCCAGGAACGTCGACTGCCCGGACGCCGTGTTGGTGACGGTCACCAGGAACGCGGCGAGGAGAGACGTGACGAGCAGCCCGCCGACCGCGACGACGGCGGCTGCGATCGGGTTGGAGCGGTCACCCTTCGCGTAGAACTCCCTGCGGCCGAGCAGCAGCGAGCCGAAGAACGCGGCGGTCAGCGCCAGCGACACCCAGTTCTGGGCGTGCTGCCGGATCTCCGGGAAGATCATCACGACCGCGAAGAGCAGCAGGAACAGCCCGCTCAGCACGAAGTTCAGGATCCACGCGGCCCGCTTGCGACGGCGCATGGTGATCGCCAGGAACAGCGTGAACACACCGGAGGCGAAGCCGGCGGTCAGCATGTACGGGGTGAAGTAGTTGTCCTCGTTGTGCCGGCGCAGGTCGTTGCCGAACGAGACCCAGACGGCGCTCAGGAAATTGACGAACGTGACGGCCCGCAGATACCAGACGGCGAACGCGGCGCTGCGGCGCGAACGGAGCGTGCTCTGAGGTGTTCCGGTGGTGGACAAACGGACTTCTCCCATAAAACGCGATCATATGGGGCGCCGCTCACCCTGTCCGGGCCGAGCCGGTACCGAACGCGGCGCGCGTGGCGACGGGCCCGGCCCGGCGCCGAACGGGCCCGCGCCCGAGCGGGGGCCCGACACCCCGGCCAGGACGGGCCGAGCCTGG
>NZ_JBSGBF010000142.1:0-15381 GCF_053601115.1 Streptomyces sp. NPDC004788 | reverse complement strand
AGCGGCGCGGCCGGGTCGGCGCCGAGGGCGAGGCCGGTCGTCAGGGCCGGGGCCGCGGCCCAGATGCCGAAGGCGGAGAGGCGGGCGATCGCCTCGTCCACCGTCAGCTCCTCGCGCTCGCCCGTGCGGCGGTCCTTCAGCTCCAGCACGCCCTCGGCCGCGCGGCGGCCGGCGACGAGGATCTTGGGGACGCCGATGAGCTCGGAGTCGGTGAACTTGACGCCCGGGGAGACGCCGGCGCGGTCGTCGACGAGGACGCGGAGGCCGGCGGCGGCGAGCTTGTCGGAGACCTCCAGGGCGAGCTCGGTCTGGAGCGCCTTGCCGGCGGCGACGACGTGGACGTCGGCGGGGGCGACCTCGGCGGGCCAGCACAGGCCCTTGTCGTCGGCGGTCTGCTCGGCGAGCGCCGCGACCGCGCGCGAGACGCCGACGCCGTACGAGCCCATGGTGACGCGGACGGGCTTGCCGTTCTGGCCCAGGACGTCGAGCTTGAGCGCGTCGGCGTACTTGCGGCCGAGCTGGAAGATGTGACCGATCTCGATCGCGCGGTCGAGCTTCAGACCGGTGCCGCACTTGGGGCAGGGGTCGCCGTCCTGGACGACGACCACGTCGACGTACTCGGAGACCTCGAAGTCACGGCCCGCCACGACGTTCTTGGCGTGCATGCCGTCCTTGTTGGCGCCGGTGATCCACGCGGTGCCGGGGGCGACGCGCGGGTCGGCGATGTACGTGACCTTCTCCAGGCCCTGCGGGCCGACGTAGCCGCGGACCAGGTCGGCGCGCTCGGCGAAGTCGGTCTCGGTGACCATCTCGACGGCGGCCGGGGCGAAGTGCGCCTCGACCTTGTCCATGTCGACCTCGCGGTCGCCGGGGACGCCGACGGCGACGATCGCGCCGTCGACCTTCACCAGGAGGTTCTTGAGCGTCGCGGAGGCCGGGACGCCGAGCGAGGCGGCGAGCGTCTCGATGGTCGGCGTGTCGGGGGTGGGGATCTCCTCGGCGGCCGGGACGGCGGAGCCGTCGACCGTCTTGAGCTCGTAGTACACCGCCTCGGTGTTGGCGGCGAAGTCGCAGTTGGGGCAGTCGGCGAAGGTGTCCTCGCCGGCCTCGGCGGGGGCGAGGAACTCCTCGGACTTGGAGCCGCCCATGGCGCCGGCCGTGGCGGCGCAGATGCGGTAGTCGAGGCCGAGGCGCTCGAAGATCCGCTGGTACGCCTGGCGGTGCAGGCCGTAGGAGGTGGTGAGGCCCTCGTCGTCGAGGTCGAAGGAGTACGAGTCCTTCATGAGGAACTCGCGGCCGCGCAGGATGCCGGCGCGGGGCCGGGCCTCGTCGCGGAACTTCGTCTGGATCTGGTAGAGGGTGACCGGCAGGTCCTTGTAGGAGGACGCCTGGTCCTTCACCAGGAGGGTGAAGATCTCCTCGTGGGTGGGGCCGAGGAGGTAGTCGCCGCCCTTGCGGTCCTGGAGGCGGAACAGCTCGGCGCCGTACTCGTCCCAGCGGCCGGTCGCCTCGTAGGGCTCACGGGGCAGCAGGGCGGGCAGGGAGACCTCCTGGGCGCCGATGGCGTCCATCTCCTCGCGGACGATGCGCTCGACGTTGGAGAGCACCTTCTTGCCGAGCGGCAGCCAGCTCCAGATGCCGGCGGCGGTGCGGCGGACGTAGCCCGCGCGGACGAGGAGCTTGTGGCTGAGGACCTCGGCGTCCGCCGGGTCGTCGCGCAGCGTCTTCGCCATCAACTGGGACATGCGCTGGACCGGTGCGTTGGCCATGGTTCTCGTACTCCTGCCGGGTAAGGGTGATGGCCCCGAGGTTAGCCGGGCGCCCCCGGCTCGGAGAAATCAGTTCCGGCGCTTGAGCGGCAGCGGGGCGCCCATGACCGCGTACGGGCGCGGTGCGCTCGGGAACAGGACGCGGCGGGCGAGGTCGGTGTAGCCGAGGGAGCGGTAGAGGCCGCGGGCCGGGCTCTCGGTGTCGATGGCGGAGAGGATGGAGCGCGGCAGCGCGGACTGGTCGGTGATGGTGGTGATCAGTCCGCGGCCGAGGCCCCGGCCCTGGTAGCCGGGGTGGACGTGGAGTTCGGTGATGACGAAGGAGTCGTCGAGCCAGCCCTCGTGCCCGCCGGCGCGCAGATACGGTTCGACGACCGTGGACCACCAGTGGGTGCGGTCGTTGGGCATCCCGTAGACGAAGCCGACGAGCCGCCCGTCGGGCGTGGTGGCCCCGTACGCGCGGGCGCCGGGGTTGAGCAGGTGGCGCACGACGATGTGGCGGCGTACGGCGATCTCCGCGGCGTCGAGACCGAAGGCGAGGGCCTGTACGGCGAGGGCTTCGTCGACCCGGGCGGCGAGGTCGACGGGAGCGATCACGACCTTCGTGTCATCCATGCGCTCATCCATGCGCCGCACCCTACAAGCACCCCTGGGCGTTCAGAACAGCACGCTCATGAAGGCGCCGACCTCCTGGAAGCCCACGCGCCGGTACGCGGCCCGGGCGGGGGCGTTGTAGTCGTTCACGTACAGGCTGACGACGGGCGCGACGTCGGCGAGGGCGTACTGGAGGACGGCGGCCATGCCGGTCTCGGAGAGGCCCTTGCCGCGGTGCTCGGGTGCCACCCAGACGCCCTGGATCTGGCAGGCCTGACGGGTGGCGGCGCCGATCTCGGCCTTGAACACGACCTTGCCGTCCTCGATGCGGGCGAAGGAGCGGCCGGAGCCGACGAGCTCGGCGACCCGGGCCTGGTAGAGCAGTCCGCCGTCGCCGGACATCGGGGAGATGCCGACCTCCTCGGTGAACATGGCCACGCACGCGGGCATGATCACCTCCATCTCGTCCTTGCGGACCCGGCGGACCAGCGGGTCGGGCTTCACGGTCGCGGAGGGCGCCTCGGCGGTCATGAGCGGCTGGTGGGCGCGGACGTCGCGGGCGGGGCCCCAGCCGGGTTCGAGGAGCCGCCAGAGCTGGGCGGTGGGTCCGGCGGGGCCGACGATGGACGAGCAGCGGCGGCCGACCCGGCGGGCCCGGTCGGCGAAGGCGCGGACGGCCTCGGGGGTGGCGCAGATGGGGACGAGGTTGGCACCGGAGTAGCAGAGCGAGGTCAGCATCCCGTCGCTGTACCAGCCCCACATCTCGCCGCCGAGCCGCCAGGGGTCGAGCCCGGCCATCTGGACGCGGGCCGTGACGAAGGCGTTCTCGACGGGGGCGCTGTCGAGCACGGCGAGCGCGGCGCCGAGGTCGGCGGGTTCGAGGACCCGCGTCGATGATTGCGTCAACACGTGGGGCCTCACCGTACGGTTCTGCTGGTCCTGGCACTGTACCCCCGTTTCCCGCTGCCGAGGGGTACGAAAAAAGCCCCTCCGTGGCGGAGGGGCTTCTTCGCGCGGGCGGTGCGGGCGGGCCGGTCAGCCGGCGACGGAGACGGTCGGCTCGCCGCTCATGACGCCGTCCTTCTCCATCTGCTCGGCGATCTTCATCGCCTCTTCGATGAGGGTCTCGACGATCTTCGACTCGGGGACGGTCTTGATGACCTCGCCCTTGACGAAGATCTGGCCCTTGCCGTTGCCGGAGGCGACGCCGAGGTCGGCCTCGCGGGCCTCGCCGGGGCCGTTGACGACGCAGCCCATGACGGCGACGCGGAGCGGCACCTCCATGCCCTCCAGGCCGGCGGTGACCTCCTCGGCGAGCTTGTAGACGTCGACCTGGGCGCGGCCGCAGGACGGGCAGGAGACGATCTCCAGGCGGCGCTGGCGCAGGTTGAGCGACTCCAGGATCTGGATGCCGACCTTGATCTCCTCGGCCGGCGGGGCGGAGAGGGAGACGCGGATGGTGTCGCCGATGCCCTCGGAGAGCAGCGCGCCGAAGGCGACGGCGGACTTGATGGTGCCCTGGAAGGCGGGGCCGGCCTCGGTGACGCCGAGGTGCAGCGGGTAGTCGCACTGGGCGGCGAGCTGGCGGTAGGCGTTGACCATCACGACCGGGTCGTTGTGCTTGACCGAGATCTTGATGTCGTGGAAGCCGTGCTCCTCGAAGAGGGACGCCTCCCAGAGGGCGGACTCGACGAGCGCCTCGGGGGTGGCCTTGCCGTACTTCGCGAGGAGCCGCGCGTCGAGCGAACCGGCGTTGACGCCGATCCGGATCGGGGTGCCGGCCGCGGAGGCCGCCTTGGCGATCTCCTTGACCTTGTCGTCGAACTGCTTGATGTTGCCGGGGTTGACGCGGACCGCGGCGCAGCCGGCGTCGATGGCGGCGAAGACGTACTTCGGCTGGAAGTGGATGTCGGCGATGACCGGGATCTGCGACTTCTTCGCGATGGTGGCGAGGGCGTCGGCGTCGTCCTGGGTGGGGCAGGCCACGCGCACGATCTGGCAGCCGGAGGCGGTCAGCTCGGCGATCTGCTGAAGCGTGGCGCCGATGTCGGACGTGCGGGTGGTGGTCATCGACTGCACCGACACGGGGGCGTCGCCTCCGACGGCCACCGATCCGACCTGGATCTGGCGGCTCTTGCGCCGTTCGGCGAGCCGGGTCGGAACGGTCGGGATACCGAGAGAGATCGCGGTCATCAGCTGTACAACCCCAAGGTGTGGTTCATCGGGCTCAGGTCTCCGAGATTACCGTCCCGGCGGCGGGTGGCCGGACACCGCACGGCATCCGGCCACCCGGCGTCGCCGGGACGCGGCACGGCCGGTCAGGTGATCTTGACCGGGTTGACGATGTCGGCGACGAGGACGAGCAGGGTGAAGCAGACGAACACGCCTGCGACGACGTACGCGGCCGGCATCAGCTTGGCGACGTCGAACGGGCCCGGGTCGGGCCGCTTGAAGATCCGGGCGACGTGCCGGCGCAGCGACTCCCACAGGGCGCCGGCGATGTGGCCGCCGTCGAGCGGGAGCAGCGGGAGCATGTTGAACAGGAACAGCGACACGTTGAACATGACCAGCAGGTTCATGAACATGACCAGGATGGTCTTCTTCGGCGCGTCCAGGGTCATCAGCTCGCCGGTGATGCGGGCGGCGCCGATGACGCCGACGGGCGAGTCGGCGGCGCGCTTGCCGTCGCCGAAGGCGGCGTCCCACAGGCCGGGGATCTTGCCGGGCAGCGCGATGACGGACTTGACGCCGGCCTTCATCTGCTCGGTCATCCGGTCGGCGGACTGGCCGAAGGTGAGCGGCAGGACCTCGGTCTTGGAGGCGAAGCCGAGGTAGCCGGCGGGGACGGTCTGGAGCGGCTGGACGACCCGGCCGTCGGCGTCCTTCTTGTAGACCTCGTTCTTCAGCAGGACCGGGTGGAGGTCGATCCGCTGTCCGGCGCGCTCGACGGTCACCGTGGCGGGGCCGATGGTGGCGCGGATGTGGTCGGACAGGGTGTTCCAGTCGGCGACCGGGGTGCCGTTGAAGGCGACGATCCTGTCGCCCTCCTTGAGCCCGGCGGCGTACGCGGGCGAGACCGGGTCGCCGGCCTGGCACTTCTCGCGCTTGCTGTCGGCGGCGATGACGCACTTCTGGACGCCCGCGACCTTGGTCGTCTGGGTCTCGAAGCCGATGGCCATGGCGCTGCCGAAGAACAGCACGACGGCGAGCACCAGGTTCATGAAGGGTCCGGCGAACATGACGATGACGCGCTTCCACGGCTTGCGCGTGTAGAAGAGCCGGTCCTCGTCACCGGGCTGGAGCTCCTCGAAGGAGGCCTCTCGGGCGTCCTCGATCATGGACCGCCAGGGGGAGGTCGAGCGGGCCTCGATCCGCCCGTCCTTGCCGGGCGGGAACATGCCGATCATGCGGATGTAGCCGCCCGCGGGGATGGCCTTGAAGCCGTACTCGGTCTCGCCCTTCTTCCGCGACCAGACGGTGGGGCCGAAGCCGACCATGTACTGCGGGACGCGGATGCCGAACAGCTTGGCCGTGGAGAGGTGGCCGAGCTCGTGCCAGGCGATGGAGACGAGCAGACCCAGCGCGAACAGCACCAGGCCGAGTACGTACAGGAAAACCGTCATGCGCGCGCCTCCGCGATTGCCTTCGCCGCGAGTTCCCGGGCCCGGGCCCGTGCCCAGGTCTCCGCTTCCAGGACGTCCGACACCGTGAGCGAGGTTCCCGTGCCCGGGTCCCCGTGCTCGGTGACGACTGCGGTGACCGTATCCATGATTCCGTTGAACGGCAGCTTTCCGGCGAGGAAGGCGTCCACGCACTCCTCGTTGGCGGCGTTGAAGACGGCGGGCGCGGTGCCGCCGAGCGTGCCGACGTGCCGGGCGAGGTTCACGGACGGGAACGCGTCGTTGTCGAGGGGGAAGAACTCCCACGTGGACGCCGTGGACCAGTCGAAGGCGGGAGCGGCGTCGGGGACCCGCTCGGGCCAGCCGATGCCGATGGCGATCGGGCCGCGCATGTCGGGCGGGGTGGCCTGGGCGAGGGTGGAGCCGTCGGTGAACTCGACCATCGAGTGCACGTACGACTGCGGGTGGACGACGACCTCGATGCGGTCGAACGGGATGTCGTAGAGGAGATGGGCCTCGATGACCTCCAGGCCCTTGTTGACCAGGGTCGCGCTGTTGACCGTGATGACCGGGCCCATGGCCCAGGTGGGGTGGGCGAGCGCGTCCTCGCGGGTCACGTTCGCCAGCTGGTCGCGGGTACGGCCGCGGAACGGGCCTCCGGAGGCGGTGACGACCAGCTTGCGGACGTCGGCGCGGGTGCCGGCGGCGAGCGCCTGGAAGAGGGCCGCGTGCTCGGAGTCGACCGGGATGATCTGGCCCGGCTTGGCCAGCGCCTTCACCAGCGGGCCGCCGACGATCAGCGACTCCTTGTTGGCGAGCGCGAGGGTCCGGCCGGCCTCCAGGGCGGCGAGGGTGGGCGCGAGGCCGATGGAGCCGGTGATGCCGTTGAGGACGGTGTGGCACGGGGACGCGGCGAGGTGGGTGGCCGCGTCCGGGCCGGCGAGGATCTCGGGCAGCCGCTCGGAGCCGTACAGCGCCTTCAGGGCCGTACGCAGCTCCTCGGCAGCGTCCTCGCGGGCGACCGCCACCGCCTCGACCTTCAGCCGGTGCGCCTGCTCGGCGAGCAGCCCGATCCGGCCGCCGGAGGCGGCGAGGGCGGTGACCCGGAACCGGTCGGGGTTGCGCAGGACCAGGTCGATGGCCTGGGTGCCGATGGACCCGGTGGAGCCGAGGACGACGATGTCCCGGCGTCCTTCGGACACGTCGAAGGCGATGTGCGGGTCGGCGAGAGGAGAGGGGCGGTCGCTCATGCCCCCCATTCTTGCCGCAAAGACCGAGCGCCTTTCACAGCCCCCGGGCGAAGTCGCCGAAGACCGTGTGGAAGTCCGGGAAGGTCTTCTTCACGCAGCCGGGGTCGTCGTAGGTCACGCCGGGGGTGCGCAGCGCGGTGACCGCGAAGGACATCACGATGCGGTGGTCGCCGTGGGTGGCGATCTCCACCGGTCCGCGCGGGGTCCCGGGCCGGATCTCGATCCAGTCGGGGCCGGTCTCGACGTCGATGCCGAGCCGGCGCAGGTTCTCGGCGCAGGCGTCGAGCCGGTCGCACTCCTTGACCCGGGTGTTGGCGACGTCCTCGATGCGGACCGGCCCGTCGGCGAAGGGGGCGAGGGCGGCGAGGGTCGGCATGGTGTCGGAGATGTCGCGCATGTTGACGGTGAGGCCGCGCAGGCCGCCGGTGGAGCGGACGGTGGTCCGGTCCTCGGCGACCGTCACGTCGGCCCCCATGCGGGCCAGCACGTCGACGAAGCCGAGGTCGCCCTGGAGGGCGCCGGCGCCCAGGCCGGGGACGGTGACCTCGGCGCCGGGGACGAGGGCGGCCGCGGCGAAGAAGTACGAGGAGGTGGAGGCGTCCGGCTCGATGGCGTAGGTGGTGGCGCGGTAGCCGGTGGGCGCGACGGTGTACGTACGGGTGCGGCCGTCGGCGCCGTCCTCGCGGGTGATCTCGGCGCCGAAGCTCCGCATCATCGCGAGGGTGATCTCGACGTACGGCTCCGAGACCAGGTCCGTGACGGTGATCGCGAGGCCCTCGGCGGTGAGCGGGCCGAGCATGAGGAGCGCCGTCAGGTACTGGGAGGACTGGCCGGCGTCGAGGCGGAGCGCGCCGCCCTTGATGCCGCGGCCGGTGACGGTGAGCGGGTGGTGGCCCTCCCGCTCGCCGTGCGCGAGGTCGACGCCGAGCTCGCGCAGCGCGGTCGAGAGCGGGCCGAGCGGGCGGCGGCGCATCTGGGCGGAGGCGTCGAAGCGGAAGGTGCCGTGCCCGGCGGCGACGAGCGCGGGCAGGAAGCGGGCGGTGGTGGCGCCGTCGCGGCAGTAGACGTCGGCCTCGGCGACGGCGGGCCCGGCGGGCCGGCCCTCGATGTGCCAGGCGCCGGGCTCCTGCCGTACGGCGTAGCCGAGGGCCCTGAGTCCTTCCACGAAGCCTTCGCTGTCGTCGGAGTGGAGCGGCCGGAGCAGGGTGGTGGTGCCTGCGGCCGCGGCGGCGAGGAAGAGGGCGCGGGCGGTGACGGACTTGGAGCCGGGGATGTCGATGACGGTCACGCCGGTCATCCTGCCGTGGCGGGCGGAACGGCGGGGGTCCCGTCCGGAAACTGGACGGGACCCTGACGTTCTTCTGTAGGACCGGTCAGGCGATCGGGCGGTGCACGTTCTCCCTGGCCGAAGGTCCTGGCGTGGTGTCGGCGATCCACGGGCCGTCGCCGCTGGGGTCGAGGATGCCCTCCTCCAGCCAGGTGTACGAGCCGGCGAGCACGCCGTCGACGACCTTGCGGTCCAGGTCGTCGGTGTTGGCCCAGAGCCGGCCGAACAGCTCGGCGATCCGCAGCCGGGCCTGGCGGCAGAAGACGTCGGCGAGCTGGTGGGCCTCGCGGCCGTGGTCGCCGGTGGTGCGCAGGAGTTCGGCGCGCACGCAGGCGGCGCTCATCGCGAAGAGTTCGGCGCCGATGTCGACGATCCGGCCGAGGAACGCCTGCTTGAGCTCCATCTTCCCCTGCCAGCGGGACATCGCGTAGAAGGTGGAGCGGGCGAGCTTGCGGGAGGTGCGCTCGACGTACCGGAGGTGGCCGGCGAGCTCGCCGAACTCGCTGTACGCGCCCGGCAGTTGACCCTGTCCGGCGACGAGCTGCGGCAGCCATCGGGCGTAGAAGCCGCCGGCCCGGGCGCCGGCCTTCGCCTTGTCGGCGAGGGCCTTGTCGGGGTCGATGATGTCGCCGGCGACGGCGAGGTGGGCGTCGACGGCCTCCCGTGCGATCAGCAGGTGCATGATCTCGGTGGAGCCCTCGAAGATCCGGTTGATGCGCAGGTCGCGCAGGAGCTGTTCGGCGGGGACCGCGCGTTCGCCGCGGGCGGCGAGCGAGTCGGCGGTCTCGTAGCCGCGGCCGCCGCGGATCTGGACGAGGTCGTCGGCGATCCGCCAGGCCATCTCGGAGCCGTACAGCTTGGCGAGGGCGGCCTCGATGCGGATGTCGTTGCGGTCCTCGTCGGCCATCTGGGAGGCGAGGTCGACGACGGCCTCCAGGGCGAAGGCGGTGGCGGCGATGAAGGAGATCTTGGTGCCGACGGCCTCGTGCCGGGCGACCGGCTTGCCCCACTGCTCGCGTTCGGCGGCCCATTCGCGGGCGATCTTCAGGCACCACTTGCCGGCGCCGGCGCAGGCGGCGGGCAGCGAGAGCCGGCCGGTGTTGAGGGTGGTCAGCGCGATCTTGAGGCCGGCGCCCTCGGGGCCGATGCGCTGTGCGGCCGGGACCCTGACCTGGTGGAAGCGGGTGACGCCGTTCTCCAGGCCGCGCAGGCCCATGAAGGCGTTGCGGTGCTCGACGGTGATGCCGGGCGAGTCCGCCTCGACGACGAAGGCGGTGATGCCGCCCTTGTGGCCCTCGGAGGCGGGGACGCGGGCCATGACGACGAGCAGGTCGGCGATGACGCCGTTGGTGGTCCACAGCTTCACGCCGTCGAGGACGTAGGCGTCGTCGCCGTCGGGGACGGCGGTGGTGGCGAGCCGGGCGGGGTCGGAGCCGACGTCGGGCTCGGTGAGCAGGAAGGCGGAGATGGCGCCGGCGGCGAGCCGGGGCAGGAAGGCGTCCTTCTGCTCCTGGGTGCCGAAGATCTTCAGCGGCTGCGGTACGCCGATCGACTGGTGCGCGGAGAGCAGCGCGCCGAGCGCGGGGCTGACGGAGCCGACGAGGGCGAGGGCCCGGTTGTAGTACAGCTGGGTGAGGCCGAGCCCGCCGTACTTCGGGTCGATCTTCATCCCGAAGGCGCCGAGTTCGCGCAGGCCGGCGATGGTCTCGTCGGGGATGCGGGCCTCGCGCTCGATGCGGGCGCCGTCGACCTCGCTCCGGCAGAAGGCGCGCAGCCGGTCGAGGAACGCCTCGCCGCGCCGGACGTCCTCGTCGGCGGGCAGCGGGTGCGGATGGATGAGGTCGAGGCGGAACCGGCCGAGGAAGAGTTCCTTGGCGAAGCTGGGTTTGCGCCAGTCCTGCTCGCGCGCTGCCTCGGCGACCTGCCGGGCCTCGCGTTCGCTGACCTTGGGCGGCCGCTGGGTGGGTGCGGACATGAGGAGGCTCACCTCGCCGCTCGTCGGGGCATGGGGCTACTCCCCGTCGTACCCGATATCCCACGGTTCGGAAAGACGAGCGGAGCGGGTGCGGACCCGGCTAGGGTCCGCGGCATGTCACAGCCGATCAAGCTCGTCGTCCACATCACCACGCTGCCCGGCAGGGGCGCCGACCAGGTCGCCGCCTTCGAGCGGCTCGCGCCGCTGGTGCGCGCCGAGGAGGGGTGCCTGCGGTACGACCTGCACCGGGTCGCCGACGACCCGGACCGGTTCGTCATCCTGGAGCGCTGGGCCTCGGCCGAGGCGCTCGCCGCGCACGACGCGGCCCCGCACATGGCGGAGGCCGCCGTGGCGAACAAGGCGTTCCGGGCGGGCCCGGCGGAGGCCGTCGTGCTCGTCGACGCGCCCGTCGCCTGACCGCGGGAAAGGAGACGGCCCGAGCCCCCGCACAGTGGGCTCGGGCCGTCGGCCTGTGAGTACGGAGTCGTTGCTCCGTACGGATCAGAGCGCCAGGCCCGTGAGGACCATGACCCGCTCGTAGGTGTAGTCGTCCATGGCGAACTTGACGCCCTCGCGGCCGACGCCGGAGCGCTTGGCGCCGCCGTACGGCATCTGGTCGGCGCGGTAGGACGGGACGTCGCCGACGATCACGCCGCCGACCTCGAGGGCGCGGTGGGCGCGGAAGGCGGTCTGCAGGTCGTGGGTGAAGACACCCGCCTGGAGGCCGAAGTCCGAGTCGTTGACCGCGGCGAACGCCTCGGCCTCGCCGTCGACCTTGGTGACCGTGAGGACCGGGCCGAAGACCTCGGCGCGGGCCAGGGTGACACCGGCCGGGAGCTCGGTGAGGACGGTCGGGGCGTAGGTGGCGCCCTCGCGCTTGCCGCCGGCGAGCAGCTTGGCGCCGGCCGCGACGGCCTCGTCCACCCAGGACTCGACGCGCTTGGCGGCGTTCTCGTCGACGAGCGGGCCGACGTCGGTGGCGTCGTCCGCCGGGTCACCGGTGACCTGGGCCTCGACCGCGGCGACGATCTTCGGCAGCAGGCGGTCGTAGACGGAGGCGTCCGCGATCACGCGCTGCACGGAGATGCAGGACTGGCCGCCCTGGTAGTTGGAGAAGGTCGCGATGCGGGTCGCGGCCCAGTCCAGGTCGGCCTCGGAGGACCAGTCGGACAGCACGACGGCGGCGGCGTTGCCGCCGAGCTCCAGGGTGCAGTGCTTGTGCGGCACGGACTGCTGGATGGCGTAGCCGACGGTGTCCGAGCCGGTGAAGGAGATGACCGGGAGGCGCTCGTCCTGGACCAGGGCGGGCATGCGGTCGTTCGGCACGGTCAGGATCGACCAGGAGCCGGCCGGCAGGTCGGTCTCGGCCAGGATCTCGCCCAGGATCAGCGAGGAGATCGGGGTCGACGGGGCCGGCTTGAGGATGATCGGGGCACCGACGGCGATGGCCGGGGCGACCTTGTGGGCGCTGAGGTTCAGCGGGAAGTTGAACGGCGCGATGCCGAGCACGACACCCTTGGGGATACGGCGGGTCAGCGCGAGGCGGCCCACGCCGCCGGCCTCGGTGTCGAGACGCTGGGCCTCGCCGGCGTTCCAGCGGCGCGCCTCCTCGGCGGCGAAGCGGAACACGGACACGGCACGGCCGACCTCGCCGCGGGCCCACTTGATCGGCTTGCCGTTCTCGGCGGAGATCAGCTGGGCGATCTCCTCGGTGCGCTCGGCGAGCCGCTTCGACACGTGGTCGAGGGCGGCGGCGCGGACATGCGCCGGGGTCGCGGCGAACTCGTCGACGACGGCGTGCGCGGCGGCGACGGCCTCCTCGACCTGGGCCTCGGTGGGCACGCTGACCTTGCCGACCAGACGTCCGTCGTACGAGTTCGTGACGTCGAAGGTGGCCTCGCCGGTGGCCTCACGGCCGGCGAGCCAGAAGGCGTGGGTGGTCGTCATTGCGTCCCGGCCCTTTCCGTATCGGGGTGCGAGCGGTTGCTCTGGTGACACCGTAGGGCCGGGCGGGCCGCCGGACGCTTGTCCGGTGTGGAGTGGTGCGCCGGCCGCTCCTGTCCGCTTTGGCCGAAGCGGTCGTGCGGCGCACACGTGTTCACCGGCACGGAGGAGCGGTGGTCACCCGCGCCGCTCCGTCGACACGATCAGGCCCACCCCGACCACGACGATCGCGCCGCCGAGGACGATCGGCCAGCTCAGCGCCTCGTTCAGGATCAGCGCGCCGAGGGCGACGGCGACGACCGGGTTCACGTAGGCGTAGGTGGCGACGAGCGAGAGCGGCGCGGTCTGCAGGAGCCAGGCGTACGCGGTGAAGGCGATCAGCGAGCCGAACACGATCAGGTACGCGAAGCCCACCCAGGAGCGGGTGGACACCGCGGCCAGGTCGAGGCCGTGCTGCTCGCCGCGCAGCAGACCGACTCCGAGGCCGCCGAGGCCGCCGGCCAGCATCTCGTACACGCTGGCGGTGAAGGGGTTCGCGGGCATCGGCAGCCGGGACGAGGAGAAGGAGCCGATGGACCAGCTGAGGGCCCCGACGATCACCAGGACCACCCCGCTCACCTTCACCTCGCCGCTGAGCCCCGGCAGCGTCAGCACGGCGAGCCCGCCGAGTCCGACCAGCACTCCCGCGATCCCGCCCGCGGTCGGCCGCTCCCCGGCCAGCGCTTTCAGCATCACCACGAACACGGGCACGACGGCGATGAGCAGCGCGGCGAGCCCGGACGGCACGGACGTCTCGGCGAGCACGACGAACATGTTGCCGCCGAGGAGCAGCAGCAGGCCGACCGCCGCGGCGGACGCCAGCTGCCGCGGGCTCACCTTGAGCGCCCCGATCCCCTGCCGCCAGGCGATGATCCCGGCCAGGACGATCCCGGCGACCACGAACCGCGCCCCGGCGGACAGGAACGGCGGCAGCGTCTCGACCACGACCCGGATCGCGAGGTACGTGGAGCCCCACACGACGTACACGATGGCGAGCGCGGCCCAGACGGCGGTGGGGATGCGGCGGGGCGCGGGGGCCGCGGGGAGGGGAGCGGAGGGCTGGGTCCGGGAGGCCGGGGCGTCGGCGGCAGGGCTTGTCATGACCAGGAGATTAGGCGCTTCGGCGGCCGTTGATCCAGAAATCTGCCCGGGATCGGGCAGGATCGGGGAAATTCGCGCTCCCGCGAGCGTCTACTCCGCTCCCGTCCCCGTCGCCTTCAGCGCCAGCCACAGCTCCATCCGCACGTCCGGGTCGTCCAGCGAGCGGCCCAGGATCTCCTCCACCCGCCGCATCCGGTAGCGCAGCGTGTGGCGGTGGACGCCCAGGTCGGCGGCGGCCGCGTCCCACTGGCCGTGGCGGGAGAGCCAGGCGCGCAGCGAGGCGACGAGGTCGCCGCGGCCCGTGGCGTCGTGCTCGTAGAGGGCGCGCAGCAGGCCGTCGGCGAAGGCGCGGACGGCGTCGTCGGCGAGGAGGGGGAGCACGGAGCCGGCGGCGAGTTCCTCGTGCTCGACGAGGGAACGGCCGCGGCGGCGGGCCACCGACAGGGCCTGTTCGGCCTGCTTGTAGGCGGCGGACGCGGCGATGGGGCCGGTCGGGGCGGAGAGGCCGACGACGAGTCCGGTCTCCTCGGCCTCGCGGTTGGCGTACGCCTCGCACGCGGTGACCACCGCTCCCCCGTCGCCCGCCAGGACGACCAGCCGTTCGCCGCCCTCCGGGCCGTCCGGCACGGTGAGGACGGACTCGCCCGCCCGGGCCGCCGCGGCCTCCAGGGACTCCGCGAACACCGCGAGCGGCGTCTCGCCCTCCCGGGCCGCCGCCTCCGTGGTCGCCGGCTCGGCGATGAGCAGCCGGAACGGCGCGTCGAGCAGCCCGCCGTACAGGTCGCCCGCCACCGCGCGGGCGTGGTCGGGCTGCCCGGCGAGGAGCATCCGCAGCACGGCCGCGCCGAGCCGCTGCTCGGCGGCCTGGAGCGAGCGGGACCGTTCCGTCGTCAGCGTGAGCAGCGCGATCGCGGAGTGCACGGCGTAGCGCTCGGCGGTGCCGAGGGGCGCGCCGGTGCCGACCGCGAGCGCCCCGCGCACCCGCCGCCCGGTGCCGAGCGACTGGAGCTCGACCCGGTCGTCGGTGCCGCCGACGACGGCGCTGGCGGGCGCGGGCCGTTCCCGGAGGCGTTCGACGTCGGGGGTGAGCCGGGCGGCCCGGCGCGCCGCCCATTCGGGCGACACGGCGAGGACGGTGCCGGAGGTGTCGTACAGCGCGGCCCAGCCGTCCACGTGCGCCGCGAGCCGCGCGACGACGGCGTCCGGCCCCTCGGCGAGCGCGGCCCGGGTCAGTTCGCGCTGCGCCTCGAAGCCGGCGGTCACGGCCCGGTACTGGTCGGCGGCGATGGCCGCCGACACCGCCTTGCTGATGGCGAGGAACGGCGTCCGCCGCGGCACTTCCAGCAGCGGCAGGTGCTCCTCGCGGGCCGCTTCGAGCAGCGCCGCCGGAATGGCCTCGTGGTTGACGCCGACCGCGAAGCCGAGCCCGACCACTCCGGCGCCGAGCAGCCGCCGCACGTAGCGCCGCATCGCCTCGGGGTCCTCGGCGTCGAGGGTGAGGGCGGTGGTGAGCAGCAGTTCGCCGCCCTCCATATAGGGGACGGGGTCGGCGAGCTCGCTGACGTGCGCCCAGCGGACGGGCGTGTCGAGTCGGTCCTCACCGGCGCGGACGGTGAGTTTGAGCGCCGAGTGCTGGACGAGCGAGGCGAGGGTGGGCGGCATTGGGGACCGTCGGACCTTAAGGGGAGGGGAGGGCGCGGTCGGTGCTCTCCTGCCGGCAGAACGGGATCCAGCCCGGATACCGGTTGACGCCGTCGATCGT
>NZ_JBSGBF010000141.1:0-16222 GCF_053601115.1 Streptomyces sp. NPDC004788 | reverse complement strand
CGGGCGGGCGAGCGGGCGCCTGAGCGCGGCGGCGAGCGCGGCGGCGAGCGCGGCGAGCGCCGGTCGGCCGGCGACCGGCCCACCGGCGGGCAGGGGCGGCCGGTCGGCGCCCGGCCCGCGGCTTCCCGGCCGTCGTCCTCGCGTACGGGCGGGGGCTCCCGGGCCTCGCAGTCCCGGCCGGGCGGCCGCAGCACCTCCACCGGGCTGCGGCCCGCCAACCCCCGGTTGCTGCGGCAGCGGATCTTCGTCTTCGTCGTCGTGACGCTGGTCGTGGCACTGGGCATCGCGGCGGCGCAGGCGCTGCAGGGCTGACGCCGCCGAGGTCGGCACCGCGCAGGTGGTGCGGGCCGGCGCCGCCGGCACTGCAGGGCTGACGCCGCGGGCCTGCCGCTACGGAAGCGGCGGAGGCGTCGCAGGCCGCCGCGAGCATGCCGCTACGGAAGCGGCGCAGGCGTCGCAGGCCGCCACGGGCCTGCCGCTACGGAAGCGGCGCAGGCGCCTCAGGCCTGCGGGCGGCCGCTCGTCACCGCGTAGAAGGCCACCGCGGCGGCGGCGCCCACGTTCAGCGAGTCCACGCCGTGCGCCATCGGGATGCGGACCCATTCGTCCGCCGCGCGCAGCGCCTGCGTCGACAGGCCGTCGCCCTCCGCGCCCAGCATCAGCGCCACCCGGTCCAGCTTGTGCGGGGCCGCCTCGTCGATCGAGGCCGCCCGGTCCGCCGGGGTCAGCGCGAGCAGCTTGAAGCCCGCCTCGCGGACCGCCTCCAGGCCGCGCGGCCAGGTGTCCAGGCGGGCGTACGGCACCGAGAACACCGCGCCCATGGAGACCTTCACGGAACGGCGGTACAGCGGGTCCGCGCAGTCCGGGGACAGCAGCACCGCGTCCATGCCGAGCGCCGCCGCGCTGCGGAAGATCGCACCGATGTTGGTGTGGTCGTTCACCGCCTCCATCACCGCCACCCGGCGGGCGCCCGCGAGCAGCTCCGGCGCCGTCGGCAGCGGCTTGCGCTGCATCGAGGCCAGCGCGCCGCGGTGCACGTGGTAACCCGTCACGCGCTCGGCCAGGTCCGGGCTCACCGCGTACACCGGAGCCGGGAGTTCGTCGATGACGTCGCGCATGACGTCGACCCACTTCGCCGAGAGCAGCATCGAGCGCATCTCGTAGCCGGCGTCCTTGGCGCGGCGGATGACCTTCTCGCCCTCGGCGATGAACAGGCCCTCGGCGGGCTCGCGTCTGCGGCGCAGCTCGACATCGGTCAGTCCGGTGTAGTCGCGCAGACGCGGGTCGTCGGGGTCGTCGATCGTGATGAGTTCGGCCACGAGGTGATACTGCCCTGTTCCTGGGGTGGTGCCAATGCGAAGGGGTGCGGGACGGGACCCGCTAGTGGTCCGAGGGCTGCGGCGGCTTGTTCGGGCCCTCGTGCACCACGTCGCCGATGACGATCACCGCCGGCGGGCGCACCTCCTCGGCCTTCACCGTGTCCGCCACCGTCGCCAGCGTCGCGTCCACCCGGCGCTGGGTGGCCGTCGTGCCCTCCTGGACCAGGGCCAGCGGGGTGTCCGGCGACTTGCCGTGCGCGATCAGCGTCTCCGCGATCTTGCCGATCTTGTCGACGCCCATGAGGATCACGAGGGTCCCGGTCAGCTTCGCGAGCGAGCCCCAGTCGACCAGGGAACGCGGGTCGTCGGGCGCGACGTGGCCGCTCACGACTGTGAACTCGTGCGCCACGCCCCGGTGCGTGACCGGGATGCCGACCGCGCCCGGCACGGAGATCGAGCTGGAGATGCCCGGCACCACCGTGCACGGGATGCCCGCGGCGGCCAGCGCCTGCGCCTCCTCCATGCCGCGGCCGAAGACGAACGGGTCGCCGCCCTTCAGGCGGACCACCGACCTGCCCTGCTTCGCGTGCTCGATCAGCGCGTTGTTGATGGCCTCCTGGGCCATGTACCGGCCGTACGGGATCTTCGCGGCGTCGATGACCTCGACGTGCGGCGGCAGCTCGCTCAGCAGGTCGCGCGGGCCGAGCCGGTCCGCGATCACCACGTCCGCCTCGGCGAGCAGGCGCCGGCCGCGGACCGTGATCAGGTCCGGGTCGCCGGGGCCGCCGCCCACCAGGGCGACGAACGGGGTACGGGCGCGGTGCGCGGGCGCCGCGAGCGAACCGTCGCGCAGGCCCTCCACGATCGCGTCCCGCACGGCCGCCGAGCGGCGCGGGTCGTGGCCGGTGAGCACCGCGACCGTCACGCCCTCACTGGCCCCGGTCGCCGGGGTCCACGCGGTGGCCGCCTCGGCGTCGTCCGAGCGCACGCACCAGGTCTTCGTCCGCTCGGCCTCGGCGGAGATGGCGGCGTTCGCGACCGGGTCGCTGGTCGCGACGAGCGCGTACCAGGCGTCGGCCAGGTCGCCCTCCTCGTACCGGCGCTTGATCCAGGTGATCTCGCCGGCCTCGGCCATCGCGTCCACGGAGGGGGTGGCCGAGGGAGAGACCAGGGTGACCCGCGCGCCCGCCGCGATCAGCGCGGGCAGCCTGCGCTGGGCGACCTGGCCGCCGCCGAACACGACGACGCGGCGGCCGGCGAGGCGCAGTCCGACGGGGTAGGCGGGGTGCTCGGCGTGCTCGGCCATGGTGCGGGCGGCTCCTCGGGGCGGCGGGTCTCGGGCGGTGCTTGGCGCACCTCACCCTATCGGTGACCTGCGGGCTTCACTCTGTGACGGATGTCCCCTCGGCCGAGCGCCGTCGGTCGGTGCGCGGGGGATGTGCACGTCCCCCACTCCCGGTCGTTCCTGGGGAGTGGGGGACGTCTCGCTGCTGCGTTCGCTGCTACTTCTCGGTGACGCCGGCCGAGTCGAACGTGGCCACCTCGTGCATCGCGCGCGCCGCGCTCTGCACCACCGGGAGGGCGAGGAGCGCGCCCGTGCCCTCGCCGAGGCGGAGGTCCAGGTCGACCAGCGGGCGCAGGCCCAGCTTGTTGAGGGCGGCGACGTGGCCCGGCTCGGCGCTGCGGTGGCCGGCGATGCAGGCCGCGAGGGACTCGGGCGCGATGGCCCGGGCCACGAGCGCGGCCGCGCCGGTGGAGACGCCGTCCAGGATGACCGGGGTACGGAGCGAGGCCGCACCCAGGATGAGGCCGACGAGCGCCGCGTGCTCCAGGCCGCCGATCGCCGCCAGGACCCCGATCGGGTCCGCCGGGTCCGGCTTGTGGAGGTCGAGCGCACGGCGGACCACGTCCACCTTGCGGGCGTGCATCTCGTCGTTGATGCCCGTGCCGCGGCCGGTGACCTCGGTCGGGTCCACACCGGTGTAGACCGCGATGAGGGCCGCGGACGCGGTGGTGTTCGCGATGCCCATCTCGCCGGTGAGCAGCGCCTTGTTGCCGGCGGCCACCAGGTCGCGGGCCGTCTCGATGCCCACCTCGATGGCGGCGACGGCCTCTTCGCGGGTCATGGCCTGGCCGATGGTGAAGTCGGCGGTGCCCGGCTTGACCTTGCGCGGCAGCAGGCCCGGGGTGGAGGGCAGGTCGCCCGCGACGCCCACGTCGATGACGCAGACCTCGGCGCCCACCTGGTTGGCGAACGCGTTGCAGACCGCTCCCCCGCCGAGGAAGTTCGCGACCATCTGGCCGGTGACCTCCTGCGGCCAGGCGGTGACGCCCTGGGCGTGCACGCCGTGGTCACCGGCGAAGATCGCGACGGCGGCCGGCTCCGGGATCGGCGGCGGGCAGACCCGGGAGAGCCCGGCGAGCTGCGCGGAGATGATCTCCAGCATGCCGAGCGCCCCGGCGGGCTTCGTCATGCGCTTCTGCCGCTCCCAGGCCTCGCCGAGCGCCTTGGCGTCCAGCGGGCGGATGTTGGCGACGGTCTCCTGGAGCAGGTCGTGCGGCTCCTCGCCGGGCAGCGCGCGGCGGCCGTACGTCTCCTCGTGGACCACCCAGGACAGCGGGCGGCGCTTGGACCAGCCCGCCTGCATCAACTCGGGCTCGTCCGGGAACTCGTCGACGTAGCCGACGCAGAGGTAGGCGACCACTTCGAGGTGCTCGGGCAGGCCGAGGGCGCGGACCATCTCGCGCTCGTCGAAGAAGCTGACCCAGCCGACGCCCAGGCCCTCGGCGCGCGCGGCGAGCCAGAGGTTCTCGACGGCGAGCGCCGAGGAGTACGGGGCCATCTGCGGCTGCGTGTAGCGGCCGAGGGTGTGGCGGCCGCCCCGGGTCGGGTCGGCGGTCACGACGATGTTCACCGGGGTGTCGAGGATGGCCTCGATCTTCAGTTCCTTGAACTGCTTGGCCCGGCCCTTGGGCAGCGACTTGGCGTATGCCTCGCGCTGGGTCGCGGCGAGCTCGTGCATCGTCCGGCGCGTCTCCGCGGACCGGATGACGACGAAGTCCCACGGCTGCGAGTGGCCGACGGACGGCGCCGTGTGGGCCGCCTCCAGGACGCGGAGCAGCACCTCGTGCGGGATCGGGTCCGGGCGGAAGCCGTTGCGGATGTCGCGGCGCTCGCGCATCACGCGCAGCACGGCCTCGCGCTCGGCCTCGTCGTAGC
Organism: Streptomyces sp. NPDC004788; assembly: GCF_053601115.1. Classification (NCBI taxonomy): domain Bacteria; kingdom Bacillati; phylum Actinomycetota; class Actinomycetes; order Kitasatosporales; family Streptomycetaceae; genus Streptomyces; species Streptomyces sp. NPDC004788. Next base: position 11,683 of record NZ_JBSGBF010000141.1, on the reverse strand, counting down.
CCGGGGCCCGTTCGGTGACCGGGGTCTCCTGCTGCGGCTGCTCGGCCTCGGGCTGGGCCTCCGCCGTGGGGGCTTCGGCCGCCGGGGCCTCGGCCGCCGGGGCTTCGGCCGCCGGGGCTTCGGCCACCGGGACTTCGGCCGCCGGGGCCTCTGCCGTGGGGGCCGCTGCCGCCGCGCCGGTCCCTTCGGCCGGGGCGTCTTCGGCCGGGGCGTCTTCGGCCGGGGCCGCGGGCTGGACTTCGGCCTCGGCCTCCGGCGTCTGCGCGGCTTCCTGCGGGGCCTCGGGGGCGGCGGCCACCGGGGCCTCCGCGGCGGCCGGCTGCTCCGGCGCCTCCGGGGCGGCGTCGGGCTGCTGCTCCGGGGTGCCCTCGGCGGCGACCGGGACCTGCTCGGCGGCCGCCTCGACCGGAGCCGGGGCCTCCGCCACGGGCTCCGCCGTCACGGGCGCCTCCGCCACCGGGACGGGCTGCTCGGCGGCGGACTCGGCCGGGGCCTCCGGCTCGGCCTCGCGCGGGGCGGGGACGGCGGCCGGGGCCTCCTGGGCGACCGGCTCGGCTTCGGCGGCCGGTACGGGTACGGGCTCGGGCTCGACGACCGGCTCCTCGGCGGGGGCCTCGGCCACCGGCTCGGCGACGGCCGGCTCGGCGGCCGCCGGCGCCTCCGCCACGGGCGCCTCCGCGGCCACCGGGGCCTGCTCGGCGACCGGCTGCGGCTCGGGAACGGGCTCCGGCTGCGGGGTCGGGGCAAGGTGGGGGGCGGTCGGGACGGAGCCCTCGACCGGGACGAACTGGGCGACCGGCGGGACGGCCGCCTCCGCCGGCGCGGCCACGGGGGCCGCGGCCTGCTGCGGCTGGGCGGTCCACGGCACGGCGCCCTGCGGGGCGGTCTGCTGGTCCTGCGGGATGTCCAGGTACTCCGGGCCCATGGTCGGCGGGCCGGGCGTGGGAACGGGCATCGGGGCCGGCGCGGTGGCGGCCGCGGGTGCCGGTACGGGCACGGGCTGCGGGGCGGCGACCGGCGCGGCCGGGCCGCGGTCGGCGAGCGAGCGGACCACGCCGCCGGTGGCGTCCGGCGGCACGGGCGGGCCCATGTGCAGCGGACGGCGGGCGGGCGGCGGGGTGGGCGCGGCCTGCGGCTCGGGCATGCGGACGCCACCGAGGTCGACGGAGCCGGAGTCGCGGCCGGCCGCCTCGTGGGCGCCCGTGTCGAGGATGCCGGGCTCGTAGCCGTGCTCGGTGACGACGGGCTGCTCCTGCGGGGCGGTCAGGGGCACGCCGTGCGCGGGGGTGGGCAGCGGGGGCAGCGGGACGCCCTGCGCCGGGGTGGCGCCGGTGACCTGCTCCAGGGGGGCGGTCAGCGGGTCGACGTCCATCGCCGGCGGGGCGGGCACGGTGACCGGCGGCGCGGGCGTGACGCCCGGCGGCTGCTCGCTCCAGGCGCCCTGCGCGCCCGGCATCAGGAGTACTTCGTCGTCCTCGACCGCGTGCGCCGCGTGGGCCGCGTCGGCTGCGCTGGCTGTGTCCTCGGAGGGGCTCGGGTAGGTGAACGCGCCGGGGGCGGGGACGCCCGGCTGCTCGACCGTGCCCGCGTTCTCCGGCAGCCCCTCGCCGGGGATCTGGCCGGTGTCCGTCATGCTGCGTACCCCTCGCCCATCGGTTGTGCTCCTTCAGACCTGCGCCCGTCGACAAGAACGAGCGTGCGCGCCGCTCGGCACGAGACCAGCGGACACCCATGCATTGTCGCGGTCTTCGGCCATCGTGGCAGGCGGATCCGCCACGGTGCGCTGTGGACTGCGCCACGTCGCGCGGTCCCCCGGTTGCTCCGTACCACACCAGGGGTCCAAGAGGGCCCCTTTTTCCGGACATTGGAGAACAAACCGCCGGCTGTCCGGGGGCGGTACAACAATCGGCCAGCCTACCCCGCTCGGTGGGCGGCGCGATCACGGGTGGGGCCCCGTGAGACGCGGCGGAGTTCGCGAGGGAGTCCGCCAGGGAGTCCGCGGGAGATGCCCGCGAGGGGGCGTCAGGTCCGGCGGCCGGACAGGAGGAAGACGACGGATCGGGCGCGCTCGGTCCAGTCGGCCGGGTCGAGGCCGACGGTCTGCAGCAGGGCGCACTCGACCTCGTAGCCGCCGTCGGACAGGGCGTTGCTCATGGCCTCGGCCTCGTCGCGGGTGGCGGCGTGCGCGACGATCCGTTCGGGCCTGCGGTCGGCGCAGGCGGTGACGACGGGGACGCCGCCGCCTCCGATGCGTACGACATCGGGCTCGGGGAGCCGTTCGAGTACGTGCGGGGCGCGCCCGGGGACGGCCTGGAGCTGGACGCCGGCGGCGCGGGCGGCGGTCTCGGTGCGGGCGCAGGCCTCGGGGTCGGCGTCGACGGCGATGACGGCGGCGCCGAGGCGGGCGGCCTCGACGGCGAAGGCACCGCCGGCGCAGCCGACGTCCCAGACGAGGTCGCCGACGCGCGGGCCCAGGCGGCCGAGTTGGGCGGCGCGCAGGGTGGGGTCCTGGCCGGTGTGGCCGCCGGTGTCCTCGGCGGGCAGCGCCCAGCCGCGTACCGCCGGGGTGTCGTGGCCCATCAGCCAGCCGCCCGCGGGGGCGCTGCCGGTGGAGCCGCCGCCGATGACGAGGACGACGTTGGGGTCGCGCCAGACGTGGTCGGCGGCCTTGTCGGAGGTGAGGACGGTGACCTGTTCGCGTTCGGTGCCGAGCTCCTCGCAGATGACGAAGGTGCGGTGGACTCCGTCGAGGAGCAGGGCGAGTTCGGCGGGACCGGCGCCGGGCGAGGTGAGGACGGCGACCTTGGGGTGGGCGCGGCAGACGTTGACGGCGCGGCGCAGGGTGCGCTGGTGGGCGACGACGACGCGGGCGTCGTCCCAGGGCATGCCGGCCCGGGCGAAGGCGGCGGCGACGGAGGAGACGGCGGGCACGACCTCGACTTCCAGGCCGTGTTCGGGGGCGCGCAGGGTGCGGACGACGCCGAAGAGGCCGGGGTCGCCGTCGGCGAGGACGACGGCGGTGCCGCGGTGGACGGCGATGCGGCGGGCGGCGAGGTCGACGCTGCCGAGCCGGACGCGTTCGGCGGCGGCCGGTACCTCGGGAAGCGCCAGGTGGTGCGCGGCGCCGGCCACGAGCGTGGCGGCGGCGAGCGCGGACCGGGCCGCCTCGGTGAGGGGCGAGCCGTCCCAGCCGATCACCGTGACCCGGTCGGCCATCTGTTTCTGTCTCCCTGGGTGTGCGGGTCGGGGGCCTGTCGAGCCTACCCGGGCGGTCAGCCCCAGTCGGCGTAGGTGGAGAGGCCCGCCTCGGACATCTGGTCGGCGACGCCGTCGAGGTCCTCGGGGAGCAGGCTCCACACGATGAGGTCGGTGCGGATGTCGGTCCATTCACCGCTCTCGGTCTGGCTGCGCGCTATCCAGGCGTTGCGGAGCACGCCCTCGCTGATGCAGCCGATCTTCTGGGCGACCTGCTGGGAGGCGGTGTTGTCGGCGGCGGTGCGCAGTTCGAGGCGTTCGAAGCCGCGGTCGCCGAAGAGCCACTGGGCGACGGCGAGGACGGATTCGGTGGCGTATCCCTCGCCGCGGGCCCAGGGGGCGGTGACGTAGGCGACCTCGGTCGCGCGGGTGCGCCAGTCGGTGTGGTGGAGGTGGACGGTGCCGACCAGGCGCTGGGTGAGGAACTCGGTGACGGCGAAGACGATACCGCGGCCCTCGGCGCGTTCCGCAGGAGCGATCCTGCGGACCCATTCCTCGGCGTGGGCGCGGGTGTACGGGTGCGGTGCGGAGGTCCAGGCGACCACGAGCTCGTCGTTCATCATCTCGGTGAACGCGGGGATGTCGGCCTCCTCGAAGGGGCGCAGCTCCAACCGGTCCGTGCTGATGGAGAGGGACGGGAAGGTCGTAGTCATGCGCAACTCCATACGTGAATGACCGTGAACGGACAGCATGCAGCATGCGGCTGTCGCCGCGCATGCGCGGGTGACACGGGTGAGCCGAAGGCCCCGCGCGCCGGACGGGGCGCGCGGGGCCTTCTGGGCAGTGGACGGTACCGCGTGGGCGCGGTCCACGGGGGTGGTACGCGAGGACTACTGGGCGGCGGCGCCGAAGGCCGGGACCACCGAGCCCTTGTAGGTGTCCTCGATGTACTTCTTCACCTCGGGCGAGTTGAGGAGCTTGGCGAGCTTCTGCACGCGGGCGTCCTTCTCGTTGCCGGCCTTGACGGCGAGGAAGTTGGCGTAGGGGTTGCCCTCCGCCTTCTCCAGGGCGAGGGCGTCCTTCGCCGGGGACAGCTTGGCCTCGATGGCGTAGTTGCCGTTGATGACGGCGGCGTCGACGTCGTTCAGGGCGCGGGGCACGGTGGCGGCCTCCAGCTCCTTGAACTCCAGGCCCTTCTTGTCGGTGATGTCGGAGAGCTTGGCGTCGGTGCCGATGCCGGGCTTCAGGGTGATGAGGCCGTTGTCGGCGAGCAGGTGGAGGGCGCGGCCCTCGTTGGTGGTGTCGTTGGGGACGGCCACGGTCTGGCCGGCCTTGATGTCCTTCACCGACTTGACCTTCTTGGAGTAGAGGCCGAGCGGCTCCAGGTGGACGTTGACCACCGGGACGATGTGGGTGCCGTTCTTCTTGTTGAAGTCGTCGAGGTACGGCTTGTGCTGGAAGTAGTTGGCGTCGACCTGGCCGGACTCGGTGGCGGTGTTCGGCAGGACGTAGTCCGTGAACTCCTTCACCTCCAGCTTCAGGCCGGCCTTCGCGGCGAGGTTGTCCTTGACGAAGTTGAGGATGTCGGCGTGCGGCGTCGGGGACGCGGCGACGACCAGCGGCTTGTCGGCCGAGCCGGCGCCGTCCTTGGTGGAGGACGGGTCGGAGGAGGTGCCGCAGGCGGTCAGGCCGAGGGCGAGGGCGGCGGTGGCGGCGATGCCCGCGGTGAGCTTGATGTTCTTGCGCACGAAGAGTGCCTCTTTCCGGGTGGAGCGGATACTTCGCCTGGACAACAAGTCCGGGCTGTTTCTTCGGGTTGCGAAGTCTGGGGTCCGGCGCGGCGGGCGGTTACGAGGCGCGGCCGCGGCGGGCGAGGAGGCGGACGGCGCCGTCTCCGATGAGCTGGACGACGGTCACGATCACGACCAGGACGACGACGGTCACGAGCATGAAGGTGGTGTCGAAGCGCTGGTATCCGTAGGTGATGGCCTTGGATCCGAGGCCCTCGCCGCCGACCGCACCGGCCATGGCGGAGTAGCCGATGAGCACGATCACGGTGGTGGTGACGGCGGAGACCAGGGACGGCAGGGCCTGCGGGAGCAGCACCTTGCGGACGATGGTGGGGATGCCGCCGCCCATGGACTGGACGGCTTCGACGAGCCCGTGGTCGACCTCGCGGATGGCGGTCTCGACGAGGCGCGCGAAGAACGGGATGGCGCCGATGGCGAGCGGCACGATCATCGCGGTCGGTCCGATGAAGGTGCCGACGACGAAGGTGGTGAAGGGGATCAGGGCGATCAGCAGGATGATGAAGGGCAGCGAGCGGCCCACGTTCACGATCGCGCCGACGACCTTGTTCACCGGCCGGTTCTGCAGCAGTCCGCCCTTGTCGGTGAGGACGAGGAGGATGCCGAGGGGGAGGCCGCCGAGGATGGTGACGACGGTGGCCCACAGGACCATGTAGAGGGTGTCGACGGTGCCCTGCTCGAGCAGCGGCTGCATCTCGGACCAGGTCACTTGGCACCTTCCTTGACCAGCGCGGGGGCCTCGGTGGGGGCCTGCGCGGGCACCTGCGCGTTCTGCGCGTTCTGCGCGTCTTCGACGATCTCGACCTGGAGGCCCTGCTCGCGCAGGAAGCCGACGGGGACGACGTTCTCCTCGTAGCGGCCGGGGAGTTCGATGCGCATCCGGCCGATCTGGCGGCCGCCGACGGTGTCCATGGCGGCGCCGAGGATCGAGATGTCGATGTTGTACGTACGGGAGAGCTGCGAGATCACCGGCTGGGTGGCGGTCTCGCCGTGGAACGTGACGTCGACGACCGTGTGCTCGGGGCCGGTGGCGGCGCCGCTGACCGGGAACAGCTCGGCGGCCAGCTGCGAGCCGGCCGTGGCGAGCAGTTCGCCGACGGTGCCGGACTCGACGATGCGGCCCTTCTGCATGAGGGCGGCCGAGTCGCAGATGGTCTTGACGACGTCCATCTCGTGCGTGATCAGCAGGACGGTGAGGCCGAGCTGCTGGTTGAGGTCGCGCAGGAGCTGGAGGATGGAGCGGGTGGTCTCCGGGTCGAGGGCGCTGGTGGCCTCGTCGGAGAGCAGCACCTTGGGCTCGCCGGCCAGGGCGCGGGCGATGCCGACGCGCTGCTTCTGGCCGCCGGAGAGCTGGCCGGGGTACGCCTTGGCCTTGTCGGCGAGGCCGACGAGGTCGAGGAGTTCCAGGGCGCGGCGGGAGCGCTCGGCGCCGGAGACGCCGAGAATCTCCAGGGGGAGCTCGATGTTGTCCTTGACGGTGCGCGAGGACAGCAGGTTGAAGTGCTGGAAGACCATGCCGATGCTGCTGCGCGCCCGGCGCAGGTCCTTGCCCGCGCGGCGGCCCTTGCCGGCGAGGGCGGTGAGGTCGACGCCGTCGACGGTCACGGTGCCGGAGGTGGGGCGCTCCAGAAGGTTGACGCAGCGGATGAGCGAGGACTTGCCGGCGCCGCTCTGGCCGATCACGCCGAACACCTCGCCCTCGCGGACGTGGAGGTCGACACCGTCCAGAGCGGTGACCTGGCGGCCTCGCGACTCGTAGACCTTGGTCAGGCCCGTAGTGGTGATCACAGGGTTTCCGTCACTGTCGAGTGCGCGGCGCATGGGTCCGCCGTGCACGGCTTTCGTCATGAGGACAGTCAGGCGCAGGGCGGCCGGCCGCTGGATGTGACCGGCGGGCGGCGCGTGCGCGAGGGCGGCTCGGTCCGACGCCTGGATTGGCGGGACCGGCTCGGCCGTCGGGGCTCGCTTCGGGGCGCGAGCTCAGGCGGGGGCCCTCAGTTGGCGCACATTCGACACATACAACGAGCACCGGGCGTCTGGTTCGCCTCGGTCGCAAGGTTGCGGCTGCTCGTCGTGGTCATGGCTGCAAGTAAAGCATGCGCAGCTGCGAACGAAAGGGGAGTGTCCGAATAGCGGACATCGCTGAGACGACATCCGGACAGGAGTGCGTACGGCGGTGCGGCCCCGGACCGGCGGCGGTCCCCGCTCCCCCGGGCGTGGCCTGGGTCGATCCCGGGCGCGACGGGTCACCGCCGGGGCGGCGGCACCCGCGCCCGGGGCGCGGGTGCGGTGTGGGTGTGGTCAAGACCACTGCCCGGCGCCTCGCGCCACGGCCTCCGGGGTGGGGCCGCGCGCATCGGGCCATTCGGCCCGTAATACCCTCGGGCGCATGCTTGACGCCCTGACGGTCGCGGTCTCGGTGGCCGCGCTCGCCCTCGCCGCCTGGTGCGGCTTCGCCTTCAGCCGTGACCAGTCCACCAAGGACTGGCACTTCATCGGCATGGCCGTGGTGACCTTCCTCGCCCTGGTGCAGCTCGTGGTCGGAATCGTGCAGCTGGCGCGCGGCGAGAAGGCCGACGAGGGTACGACGATCTTCATCGCCTACCTCGTCGGCGCGCTGTGCGCGGTGCCGGCGGCCGGCCTCATGTCGCTCACCGAGCGCAGCAAGTGGGGTTCGGCGACCGTGACGGCGGGCGCGGTCGTGCTCGCCGTCCTCGAAGTGCGTCTCTACGACATCTGGACGGTGGGCTGATCATGACCGCGACCGAGAACGGGGCCGGGACCGTGGCCGAGGGCGGGACCGAGGGGCGGCGGGCCGGGCGGCTGGTGTCGGGCCCGGGCATGGTGGTCGTCTGGCTGTACGGCGTGATGTCGGTGGGCGCGGTCTCCCGCTCGATCTACCAGATCGCCACCGACTTCGACCGCGCGCCGCTGGCGTACAGCCTCTCGGCCGTCGCCGCCGTGGTCTACGCGTTCATCACGTACACGCTCGTGCGGGGCGGGGAGACGGCCCGGAAGGCGGCGCTGGTGTGCTGCGCCGCCGAACTCGCGGGCGTACTGACCGTGGGCACCTGGACCCTGGTCGAACCGTCGGCGTTCCCGGATGCGACGGTCTGGTCGGACTACGGCTACGGCTACGTCTTCATCCCGGTGCTGCTTCCGCTGACCGGCATCTGGTGGCTGCGGAAGGCGCGCGCGGCCGTCTGACGGACGCGGCCGTCCGACCGACGCGTCCGACCGACGCGGCCGTCCGACCGACGCGTCCGACCGACGCGGCCGTCCGACCGACGCGGCCGTCCGGGGCCCGGGGTCGCCTAGGCCGCCTTCTCCAGGGTGACCAGGGTCAGCGTCGGGCCCACCTCGCGGGTGGCGACCTGCTCGTACCCCTTGCTGCGGTAGAGCCGCAGGTTGCCCTCGCTGCGGTGGCCGGTGAAGAGCTGGAAGCGCTTGGCGGGGGCCGGGGTCGGCTCGCCGGCGAAGTGGCCCTCGATGGCGTCGAGCAGCCGGCCGCCGAGGCCGTGGCGCTGCATCCGCGGGTGGACGATGAGCTTGGCGATCCGCACGGTGCCGTCCTCGTCGAGCCGGCCGCGCACGGAGGCGACGATCTCGTCGCCGAGGCGGGCGACGAAGGCCGTGCCCTCGACGAGTTCGGCACGCAGCTCGGCCAGTGACTGGGTGAGCGGTTCGATGGACCAGTCCTGGTAGATCTCGGCCTCACGCTGGTAGGCGAGGTACTGCAGCTTGAGGATGCTCTCCGCGTCCTCGGCCGCGTCCGCCGCTGAGATCGTCACGCTCATGCCCATGTGTGCATGCCTCCCGCTCACCTGATCCGCCGTCGGTCTACGGCACCCTTCCCCGCACGCCGGTGCCGGGAACCTCCGCAGCCAGCATTCTGCGCAGGCATCCCAGGCAACGGGAACGCATCGGCCCCAGACTCCCCTGTGAGATACCCAACGCCCCTGCGATTTCCCGGTAGGTCGGGTCATCCGGGTGCAGCATCGCGGTCAGCAGCCGCGGGCAGTGACCGGGGGTGCGGCGCACGGCGGCCCGCACGGTGCGGCGGCGCTCGGCGACCAGCGCGGACCCCTCCGGTGACGACGTCTCGGGAACCGGGGCCGGTTCGCCGCGGTACGGCCGCTCGCGGGCGTGCGCGCGGCGGGCCCGGCGCGCCTCGGCCCGTACGGCCCGGCGCAGCCACTCGGCGGGCCGCTCGGGCGCGGCCCCGTCCTCCTCGATGCGCTCCAGGAGCCGCAGCCACACGGCCTGTTCGAGGTCGCCCGCCTCGACGCCGGCCGCCGACGCCTCGGCCCGGGACTCCGCGGCGAGCAGCGGCGTGAGGGTGGTGAGCAGGGATTCGCGGGAGGTGCGGGAGGTGCGGGAGGTCATGCCCGCCACGATGCGGGGCCGGCCGGGCCCGGTTGCGGGCCCGGCCGTGAATCACCCGGTCGGAGGTACGGAGGTACGGAGGTGTACGGAGGTACGGAGGTACGGAGGTGAAGCGTCAGCGGCCCGCGAAGTCCGCCGCCGCCAGCAGCGCCGTGTCCGAGTTGTCGGAGAAGATCGCGTCGATGCCGGTCTCGAAGTAGCGCTTCAGCACTCCGAACGCGTCGCCGTACGCCGTCGGGTCGGTGCCCTTCCGGTACTCCACCGGCAGGAAGGTGTTCTCGTTGCGCTGCGTGTACGGGTGGAGGATCAGGTCCTCGGCGTGCGCGTCGCGGACGAGCGTGGTCTCGGTGCCGAGCCGGCCGCTCGCGTCGCGGGGCAGGATCAGGTCGATGGTGGGCCCGATGCCCTGCGCGTACGAGGCGATCCAGCGCAGTCCCTCGGGTGTGACCAGGTCGGCGACCGTGCGCGGGTCGCCGGCGGCGACGAAGTCGTAGGGACGGCTGGTGGCGGCGGAGAGCAGCACGACGCGCGGGGAGTCCACCAGTTCGGCGAGCCGCTGGATGCTGCTGGGCTCGAAGGACTGGAGGAAGAGCGGGGAGTTCGCGCGGTGGCGTCCGTAACGGCGCAGCAGGCCGGCGAGCCGCTCCTCCAGGGGGAGGCCGATGGAGCGGAAGTAGGTGGGGTGCTTGGTCTCGACGTGCAGCCACACCTCGCGGCCGAGGCGGCGGCCCTCGTCCTCGGCCCAGCGCAGCACCTCCTCGAAGGTGGGCACGGCCCAGCGGCCGTCGTAGAGGGTGTTCCGCTGGCGGACGGCGGGGATGCGCTCCTTGGCCCGCAGGGTCTTGAGCTCGGCGAGCGTGAAGTCCTCGGTGAACCAGCCGGTGACGGCGGTGCCGTCGACGGTCTTCGTGGTCCTGCGGGAGGCGAACTCGGGGTGTTCGGCGACGTCGGTGGTGCCGCCGATCTCGTTCTCGTGGCGGCAGACCAGGTGGCCGTCCTTGGTGGGGACGAGGTCCTGCTCGATGACGTGGGCGCCGAGGTCGAGGGCGAGCTGGTAGGAGCCGAGGGTGTGTTCGGGGCGGTAGCCGCTGGCGCCGCGGTGGCCGATGACGTACGGGACGGGCAGCCCGCGGTAGCCGCGGCCGCGGCCCTGGCTGCGGGCGGCCGGCTCGCCGTCGCCGGCGACGGCCGACCGGACGGCCTGCGCGGTGCCGCCGGCGAGGACGGTGGAGCCGCCCAGGACCGCGGCTCCGGCCGCTCCGAGGACCGCTCGTCGGGCCGGGGTCCGGCGCTCGGGCTGGGTCATGAACACTCCTTCGGTGAGCTTCGGTGTGATGTCCCGCACCTGTCAAAGACGGGCACGACGGTAGGCGTCGCGGCCCTCCGTGCGGCAGACCTGGGCGGAACATGGCGGAAACACACGTCAACACCGCGTATCCACTCCGTGAACCCGATGTGCGACACACCGTGACCCGCGAGTATCGTCGCCACCTGCACACCGTCGGCTCCGTCCCGAGCCGCACCGCCCCGACACCGCCCCGACACCGGAGGAACCGTTGTCCCGTCTCGCGATCATGAAGGCCATCCTGAGCCCGGTCCTGCGCCTCATGTTCCGGCCTCGCGTCGAGGGCGCCGAGAACATCCCCGGCACCGGGCCGGTCATCCTCGCGGGCAACCACCTGACCTTCATCGACTCGATGATCATGCCGATCTGCCTGGACCGTCCGGCCTTCTTCATCGGCAAGGACGAGTACGTGAAGGGCAAGGGCGTCAAGGGCCGGCTGATGGCCTGGTTCTTCACCAGCGTCGGCATGATCCCGGTGGACCGCGACGGTGGCCGCGGCGGTGTGGCCGCGCTGATGACGGGCCGTCGGGTCCTGGAGGAGGGCAAGATCTTCTCCATCTACCCCGAGGGCACCCGCTCCCCCGACGGGCGCCTCTACCGTGGCCGCACCGGCATCGCCCGGCTCACCCTGATGACGGGCGCGCCGGTGGTGCCGTTCGCGATGATCGGCACCGACAAGGTCCAGCCGGGCGGCTCGGGCATCCCGCGCCCCGGCCGGGTGACGGTCCGCTTCGGCGAGCCGATGGAGTTCTCCCGTTACGACGGCATGGACCGCGACCGGTACGTGCTGCGCGCGGTGACGGACTCGGTGATGGCGGAGGTCATGCGGCTGTCGGGCCAGGAGTACGTGGACATGTACGCCACGAAGGCGAAGGAAGCCGCGTAACGGACGCGAACGCGAAGACGAACGTGGGGGCGCCCCCACCAGAACGTTTCAGAACAGGGCAGC
>NZ_JBSGBF010000140.1:0-16302 GCF_053601115.1 Streptomyces sp. NPDC004788 | reverse complement strand
GCCGGGTCGCGGGGCGGCGCGGTGGTACGCGGACGGGCGGGCGGCTCGGTCGTACGGGTTCCGGCGGCCGGGTCGCGGGGCGGCGCGGCGGTACGCGGACGGGCGGGCGGCTCGGTCGTACGGGTTCCGGCGGCCGGGTCGCGGGGCGGCGCGGCGGTACGGGGACGAGTGGCCGGTTCACCCGGCGGCGTGACGGTGCGGGTTCGGCCGAGGCGGCGCCAGGCGAGCAGCGAGCAGACCGCGAAGCCGAGCGCGTTGCCGAGGCCGTGGGTCGCGGCCATCCAGGTCAGGCTCGGGTGCGGGATCCCGGTCGCCTCGCCGAGCGCCCAGCTCAGCGCGAGCAGCATCGTCGCCACCAGGACCGCGGCCGAGACGCCCAGCAGCGCCCGGGTCACCGGATCGGGTGCGGCGGGCCGCAGCTCGCGCCAGGTGGCGAGGGCGACGGCCCACATGCCCGCGGTCAGGACGAGGGCGCCGGCCAGCTCGGCCCAGTCGTCGACGAAGTAGCCGAGCAGCACGAGCAGGGTGCCGAGCGGCACGCTCAGCGCCGCGAAGCGGGTCGCCCGGCTCTGTGTGGCCCGGCAGACCAGGCCCGCGACCAGCGCGGCGGCGAAGCCCGCGAAGTGGAAGTGCGGGACGGTCAGCGCCAGGATGCCGAGCTCGAAGCCGAACAGCTCGTGCCCGGCCCGCTCGGCCACGAGCGCGAGGGCCGCGACGGCCGGGGTGGCGAGGGCGGTGAGCGCGGCGACCTCGGCGGGCGCCAGGCTCCGGGTGCGGGCGAGGCGGGCCGGGGCGTGCAGGGCGAGGGCCAGGGTGCCCAGGGCGTACACGCCCGCGAGGGCGGCGGCGAGCGGCGAGCGCGGAAGCCAGAGCGAGACCGCGCCGGGCGCGGCGAGCAGCGGCCAGACCCGGCACAGCAGCCGCAGGCTGCCCGGTGGGGAGTCGTCCAGGAGCCGGAGCCCGACCGGGACCACGGCGAACATCCCCAGCATCACGATCAGTCCGACGAGCACGGACATGGCACCGGAACCCCCCCTGTTGAACACGTTCAACCCTTCGGTCGACGAGCGTAGAGGTTTCCTTGAACGCGTTCAAGTGCGGGGTGCGCGGTCTGGACCGGGGCGGCCTCATGCGCGGCCGGCGCCGGATGGACGCGCCCGGATTGCGGCGCCCCCGGCCCTGCGGCAGACAGGAAGGAACGATCAACGGCAAGGACGAGGTGGGAGACCCCGTGCGCGACGCAACCAGACGACGGCCCTCGCGGCCCCCCACCGCCCCGTACGTCCTCGCCACGCTGGCCTCGGCCGCGCTGCTCGCCGGCTGCTCCCTGCGCGGCGACACCGGCGAGCCGGGCGCGGAACGGTCCGCCGCCCCCGCCGTCGCCCGCGAGGTGCTGCTCCAGCCGGCCGGCAGCCAGGGCCCCGCCCCCTTCACCGCCTCCACCACGCAGGAGGGCGCCCCGGCCGGCACCGGCGCGCCGCCCGCCACCGGCGTCGACGGCCCCGCACCGGCCGGCCGCGCGCTGACCGGCGCCACCCCCGGCCTCTACGGCGGCACCCGCTCCGTCGCCAGCTGCAACGTCGAGCAGCAGGTCGCCCTCCTCACCGCCGAACCCGCCCGCGGCCGCGCCTTCGCCGAGGCCGCGGGCATCCCCGAGGCCAACCTCGGCGGCTGGCTGCGCGGCCTCACCCCCGTCCTCCTGCGCGCCGACGCCCGGGTCACGAACCACGGCTACCAGGGCGGCCGCTTCACCACCTTCCAGTCGGTGCTCCAGGCCGGCACCGCCGTGCTCGTCGACCGCTACGGCGCCCCGCGGGTCCGCTGCGCCTGCGGCAACCCGCTGCGCTCCCCGGCCGCCGCCCCCGGCGCCGTCCATACGGGCCAGCCCTGGCCCGGCTACCGCCCCGACCGGGTCGTCACCGTCACCCCGACCAGCACCGTCGTCACCAGCCTGGTCATCGTGAACGCCGCCGACAACACCTGGATCGAGCGCCGCACCGGCAGCGACGGCGACGCGGACCGCCGGCCCGACGTGCTCCCGCCCTGCGACCCGGCCTCCTGCGACATCGTCACCGCACCGCCCGCGCCGCTGCCGGACGGCCCCACCGCCCCGCAGCAGCCGACGAGCCCCACGAACCCCACGAACCCCACAGGTCCCACGAATCCCGGCACTCCGAGCGGCCCGTCGACGCCGGACCGCGGCGCGCCCGACCCCGTGAGCCCTGCGCCGGACGGCGGCAGGACCGTACCGGCACCGGACTCGCCGGACACCTCGGACGCGCCGGTCGGGCCCGACGCGCCCGTGGGGCCGGACCTCCCTGCGGTGCCCGACGTACCGGGCGGTCCGAGTGACCTCCCGACCCCCGAGCCGCCGCCCTCCTCCGACGACCTGTTCCCGGCCGACACCGGGCCGCGGCAGCAGCCCGACACCTTCCAGGGCTGACCGGCCGGCCGGCGCCCGCGCTCATCCGAATGTTGTTGCGAATCTGTTCCGATCTTCGCCGTGCGTTCGGCCGGGGCTGCGCCTAGCGTGGCCCCATGAGTGCGGGACGACCGGGTGGGGAGGCGGCCGAGCAGTGCCGCTGCGAGGCGGGACCGGCGGGGCAGACGTGCTGCTTCCTGCACGAGTTCGGCCAGGAGTTCCGGATGGGCAGCTTCGACTGGGACCTGGTCACCGGCCGGATGACCATGGACGAGGGCGCCCTGAACGTCTTCGACATGGACCCGGACGACTACGACGGCGACCCCGCCACCCTCGGCTCCCGCGTGCTGCCCGACGAGGGCCGCCGCCTCGACACCCTGGTGGCCCAGGCGCTCAAGGACGGCAGCGACCACTACGGCGCCTACTTCCGGATCCGCACCCGGGCCGGCGCCCAGCGCTGGACCCACACCCAGGGCCTGGTCCGGCGCGACGACACCGGCCGCCCGGTCCGCATCGTCGGCGTCATCCGCGACGCCTCCGAGGAGCTCACCGAGTCCGCGGCCCGGCTCGGCCTCGACGAGGGCCGCAGACAGCGCACCAGCGTCGTCGAGGGCACCACCGCCGCGCTCGCGCACGCCCGTACCGTCCAGGACATCATCGACCTGCTCGGCGACTCCCAGGGGCTGGAGTACTTCGGCGCCGCCAGCCTCGTCGTCGGTCTCCTGGAGGCCGGCCGCATCCACCTGGTGGCCGAGGGACGAGAAGGCGCGTTCGTGCCCGGCACCCGGTTCACCCGGGTGGACGAGCCGTACCCGATGAGCGAGGTCATCCGCACCCTGCGCCCCCGCTTCATCGAGTCGCCCGAGGACTTCGCCACCTCCTACCCGATCCTCTGGCCGCACATCAGCGGCCTCGGCATCACCTCCGCCGCCTACCTTCCGCTCATCGCCCAGGCCCGCCCCATCGGCGCCCTCGGCCTGCTCTACAGCGACCGCACCGGCTTCAGCGCCGACGAGCGCAACCTGCTCGTCGCGCTCGGCAGCTCCATCGCCCAGAGCCTCCAGCGGGCCATGCTGTACGAGCAGGAGCACGACCTCGCCGAGGGCCTCCAGCAGGCGATGCTGCCGCGCCGGATCCCCGACGTGCCCGGCGCCCGGATAGCCGTCCGCTACCGCTCCGCCCGGTTCGGCAGGGACATCGGCGGCGACTGGTTCGACGTCATCCCGCTGCCGGGGGGCACCTCGCGGGCCGGGGGCGCCGGGGGCGGCCGGGTCGCGCTCGTCATCGGCGACGTCCAGGGCCACGACACCCACGCCGCCGCCGTCATGGGCCAGCTGCGGATCGTGCTGCGCGCCTACGCCGCCGAGGGCCACACCCCGGCCACCGTGATGGCCCGGGCCTCCGTCTTCCTCCACGAGCTGGACACCGACCGCTTCGCCACCTGCACGTACGCCGAGGCCGACCCGGCCACCGGTGTCGTCCAGATCGTCCGCGCCGGCCACGTCGACCCGCTCGTCCAGGACTCCGACGGCACCGCGCACCGCGTCCCCGTCGAGGGCGGCCTCCCGCTCGGGCTCTCCGCCGAGTTCGGCCGGCTCGACTACCCCGTCACCACCGTCGAACTCGACCCCGGCAAGACCCTGCTGCTCTACACCGACGGCCTGGTCGAGAAGCCGGGCGCCGACCTCGACGAGGGCCTCCAGTGGCTCTCCTCCCTGGTCAAGCGCGGCCCCCGCGACCTCGACGAACTCGCCGACCACCTCTGCGAGGTCGTCGACGAGCGCGGCGGCGAGGACGACGTCGCCGTCCTGCTGCTGCGCCGCGAGGGCGCCCACCCGGACCGGGCCGGCGGCCGGCTCCAGCAGCACGTCGGGCAGAACGACCCCGAGGCGCTCAGCTCCGCCCGCCACATGATCCGGGCCGCCGTGCGCGCCTGGGGCGCGGGCAACCGCTCCTTCGAGATCGAACTCGTCGCCGACGAGCTGGTGACCAACGCCCTCATGCACACGGACGGCGGCGCCATCGTCACCCTGCGGATGCTGCCCGGTCCCGAACGCCGGCTGCGGGTCGAGGTCGAGGACCGCTCCAGCGCCCTGCCGCGCCGCCGCGATGCCGGCGACTCGGGCGTCTCCGGCCGCGGGCTGCTGCTCGTCGACAACATCTCCGACGCCTGGGGCGTCGAACCGCGCGGCGGCGGCAAGTGCGTGTGGTGCGAGTTCGTCATCGAGCAGCCGGAGGAGTGACCGGGCCGGGTCCCGGATCCGGCCCGGGTCCCGCCTTCGACGGGCGCCCGCCCCGCCCGTACGGCAGGGTGGGGGCATGCCCGAGCTGCCCGAGGTCGAAGCCCTCCGCGAGTTCCTCGACGAGCACCTCGTGGGCAAGGAGATCGCCCGCGTGATGCCCGTCGCGATCAGCGTGCTCAAGACGTACGACCCGCCCGTCACCGCCCTGCACGGGGCGCGGGTCACCGGCGTCGCCCGGCACGGCAAGTTCCTCGACATCGCCACGGAGGGCGCCGCCGAGGGCGGGGCGGGGGAGCTGCGCCTGGTCACGCACCTCGCCCGGGCCGGGTGGCTGCACTGGAAGGACGTGCTGCCGTCCGGGCCGCCCAAGCCCGGGAAGGGCCCGCTGGCGCTGCGGGTCGCGCTGACCGGCGGCGACGGCTTCGACCTCACCGAGGCGGGCACCACCAAACGGCTCGCGGTGTACGTGGTCCGCGACCCCGCCGACGTACCCGGCATCGCCCGCCTCGGCCCCGACCCGCTCGCCGAGGACTTCGACCTCGCCGCCTTCACCGCGCTCCTGGCGGGCGAACGGCGCCAGATCAAGGGCGCGCTGCGCGACCAGAGCCTCATCGCGGGCATCGGCAACGCGTACAGCGACGAGATCCTGCACGCGGCGAGGATGTCCCCGTTCAAGCCCACCCAGAACCTGACCGCGCAGGAGACCGCCGGCCTCTACGAGGCGCTGCGCACCACCCTCGCCGAGGCCGTCGCCCGCTCCCACGGGCTCGCCGCCGGCCGGCTCAAGGCCGAGAAGAAGAGCGGACTGCGCGTCCACGGCCGCACCGGCGAGGCGTGCCCGGTCTGCGGGGACACCATCCGCGAGGTCTCGTTCAGCGACTCCTCGCTCCAGTACTGCCCCACCTGCCAGACCGGCGGGAAACCGCTCGCCGACCGGCGCCTCTCCAAGCTCCTGAAATAGCCCCGGTGTCACGGGCGCCGGCCCGCGTAGACTCCCGTCCATGCTGCGCGTACTGGCCGTCGACGACGAGGCGCCGGCCCTCGGCGAACTCCTCTACCTCCTGCGGGCCGACCCGCGCGTGCGCGCCGCCGAGGGTGCCGCCGACGCCACCGAGGCGCTGCGCCGCATCGGCCGGGCCCTGGACGCCGGACCGGACCGCGACCACGGCGACGGCATCGACGTCGTCTTCCTCGACATCCACATGCCCGGACTCGGCGGGCTCGACCTGGCCCGACTGCTCGGAGGCTTCGCCCGGCCGCCGCTCATCGTCTTCGTCACCGCCCACGAGGGCTTCGCCGTCCAGGCCTTCGACCTGGAGGCCGTCGACTACGTGCTCAAGCCCGTGCGCCGGGAACGGCTCGCGGAGGCCGTGCGCCGCGTCCACGAACTCGTCCATGCCTCGGCCGTGGCCCAGAAGGCGCCGGCGCCCGAGCAGATCCCGGTCGAACTCGGCGGCGTCACCCGCTTCGTGTCCGTCGACGACATCGCGTACGTCGAGGCGCACGGCGACTACGCCCGCCTGCACACCGACACGGGCAGCCATCTCGTCCGCATCCCGCTCTCCACGCTGGAGGAGCGCTGGGCCGCCCGCGGCTTCGTCCGCATCCACCGCAGCCACCTCGTCGCCCTCGGCCGCATCCACGAACTCCGCCTCGACGGCGGCGCCACCTCCGTCCGCGTCGGCACCGCCGAACTCGCCGTCTCCCGCCGCCACGCCCGCCAGCTGCGGGACCTGCTGATGCGCCGGGCAGGCGGCTGACCACGGCAGAAGCCCCCTACCGCACCGCTCGGCCGCTGCGTAGACTCACGGGCCCGACCGATCGTGACCGACCGTGAGACGCCGATGCCCGAGCACCATCCCCCGCGCCGGCCGCGCCGCGAGACCGTCACGTACGCCTCGGCCGTCGGCGGCGGTTCCGTGCCCCGGCCCCGTACCCGGCCGCAGCACCCGCCGGCCCGCTCCGAGATCAGCGAACAGACCACCCTCGGCCACACCTACGTCCGCTCCCTGATGCGCAGCCAGCTCCGCGCCGCCCTCATCGGGCTCGGCTGGCTCACCCTGCTCGTCGGCTCGCTGCCGCTGCTGCTCGCGCTGCCCGCTCCCGAGGCCGCCGTGTGGCTCGCGCTCGGCATCGGCGTCCACCCGGTGGTCTGGGCCGTCGCCCACTGGTACGTGCGCCGCGCCGAGCGCAACGAGCGCGACTTCACCGGCCTCGTCGAGCGATGAGCCCCCGTCAGGGACGAGGGCACGCGTGAACCACACCTACGCGATCGCCGCCGTCACCGCCGTCGCCCTCGCCACCGTCCTCATCGGCGCCCTCGGCCTGCGCATCTCCCGCACCACCTCCGACTTCTACGTGGCCTCCCGCACCGTGGGCCCCCGCCTCAACGCCGCCGCCATCAGCGGCGAGTACCTCTCCGCCGCCTCCTTCCTCGGCGTCGCCGGACTCGTCCTGGTGCAGGGCCCGGCCATGCTCTGGTACCCGGTCGGCTACACGGCCGGCCACCTCGTGCTGCTGCTCCTCGTCGCGGCCCCGCTGCGCCGCTCCGGCGCGTACACGCTCTCCGACTTCGCCGAGGCCCGGCTCGAATCGCCGCAGGTCCGCCGGGTCGCCAGCCTCTTCGTCGTCGGCATCGGCTGGCTCTACCTGCTGCCGCAGCTCCAGGGCGCCGGTCTCACCCTGGAGATCCTCACCGGCGCCCCCGACTGGCTCGGCGGCCTCGTCGTCGCGCTCGTCGTGACCGGCATCGTCGCCGCCGGAGGCATGCGCAGCATCACCTTCGTGCAGGCCTTCCAGTACTGGCTGAAGCTCACTGCGCTGCTGGTCCCGGTGTTCTTCCTGGTCGGCGCCTGGTACGGGGACGGCGCCCCGCGCGCCCACTTCGACGCGCCCGCCGTCATCCGCGCGCACACCGCCGCGCGGGTCGCCGAGACCGTACGGATCGAGGTCGCCGCCCCGGTCACGCTCACCGTCACCGGCCGCGTCGACGAGCGGACGTACGAGCGGGCCACGGTCACCCTGCACGAGGGCACCCACCGGGTGGAGCGGGGCACCGAACTCGCCTTCCCGGCGGGGGCGCGGGTCCCCGAGCGAAGCGAGATGGGGGTCCCCCCGGCCGGAGGCTGGGGGAGGGCCTCGACCGAAGCCGACCCCCTCGGCTGGTCGCAGCCCCTCGCCGGCGGCCGCGACGGGCACCAGCTGTACGCCACGTACGGACTGATCCTCGCCACCTTCCTCGGCACCATGGGCCTGCCGCATGTCGCCGTGCGCTTCTACACCAGTCCGAACGGCCGGGCCGCCCGCCGCACCACCCTGGTGGTGCTCGGCCTGGTCGGCGTGTTCTACCTGCTGCCGCCGCTCTACGGGGCGCTCGGCCGGATCTACGCCCCCGAACTCGCCCTGACCGGCGCCGCCGACGCCGCCGTGCTCGTCCTGCCGGAGCGGATGCTCGGCGGCGTCCTCGGCGATCTGCTCGGCGCGCTGCTCGCCGGCGGTGCCTGCGCGGCCTTCCTGTCGACGGCCTCCGGGCTGACCATGTCGGTGGCCGGCGTGCTCACCCAGGACGTGCTGCCCGCGCGGGGCACCTTCCGGAGCGCTGCCCGGAGTGCCGCCCGGGGCGCCTCAGGCGGGGGTGTGCGGCACTTCCGGCTCGCCACCCTCCTCGCCACCGCCGTGCCGCTGAGCGCCGGGATCGTCGCCACCGACGTGCCGGTCGCCGACGCCGTCGGACTCGCCTTCGCGGTCTCCGCCTCCTCCTTCTGCCCGCTGCTCGTGCTCGGCATCTGGTGGCGCCGGCTCACCCCGCCGGGCGCCGTCGCCGGACTGCTGCTCGGCGGCGGCTCGGCGCTGACGGCCGTGACGGCCACCCGGGCCGGACTCGCGCCTCCGGGCTGGCCGCACACCCTGCTCGCCTGGCCCGCGGTCTGGTCGGTGCCGCTCGGCTTCCTCAGCATGATCCTGGTGTCGCTCGCCACCCCGCGCCGGGTCCCCGCGGGCACCCCCCGCATCCTGGCCCGGCTGCACCTGCCCGAGGAATTCAGCGGCAAGGCGCAGCCCGGCGAGGCGAGTCGGGAGTCCGCCCGGCCGGAGGCCGGCAGCGGGGTCGAGCGGTGACCGGCCTCGCCCTGGCCGCGGCCGGCGCCGTCGGCGCCGTGCTGCTCTCCGCAGGGTTCGTACTCGGACGGTTCACCGCCCGGCGCGGGCGGCGCGCCGCGGACCTCGCCTTCGGCACCCCCGTCGAACGCGCCACCTTCCACACCCTGCACACCGCCTCGCTCGCCGCGCCCCCGCTGCGCGCCGGACTCACCGAGGAGACCGCGGGCAGGGCGGCCGGCCGGCTGCGCTCCCTGCTCGGCACCGAGGCGCTGTGCCTCACCGACCGGTCCGCGGTGCTCGCCTGGGACGGCCCCGGCGAGGCGCACCACCGCGAGCACGTACGGGAGCTGGTCGGCGAGACGCTCGACTCCGGCCGCAGCCGCTCCGCCCACACCCGGTGCTCCCACGACGACTGCCCGCTGCGCTGGGCCGTGGTCGCGCCGCTGACGGGCGAGGACGGGGTGCTCGGCGCGCTCGTCGCGTACGGCTCGCGCGAGTCGGCGGTCCTGGCGCGGGCGACGACCGAGGTGGCCCGCTGGGTCTCCGTCCAGCTCGAACTCGCCGAGCTGGACCGCTCCCGCACCCGGATCGTCGAGGCCGAGATACGGGCGCTGCGCGCGCAGATCTCCCCGCACTTCATCTTCAACTCCCTCGCCGCCATCGCCTCCTTCGTCCGCACCGACCCGGAGCAGGCCCGCGAACTCCTGCTGGAGTTCGCCGACTTCACCCGCTACTCCTTCCGCCGGCACGGCGAGTTCGCCCAGCTCGCCGACGAACTGCGGGCCATCGAGCAGTACCTGGCGCTCGCCGGGGCCCGGTTCGGCGACCGGCTCAAGGTCACCCTGCAGATCGCGCCCGAGGTCCTTCCGGTCGCGCTGCCGTTCCTCTGCCTGCAGCCGCTGGTGGAGAACGCGGTCAAGCACGGCATGGAGGACTCCGCCGAGGGCTGCCGGGTGACGATCGCGGCACGCGACGCGGGCGCGGAGGCCGTGGTCACCATCGAGGACGACGGCGTCGGCATGGACCCGGAGGTGCTGCGCGCCGTCCTGCGCGGCGAGCGCCCCTCGGCCGGCGGCGTCGGTCTGTCCAACGTCGACGAGCGGCTGCGCCAGGTGTACGGGGCGGAGCACGGCCTGGTCATCGAGACCGGGATCGGCGCGGGCATGAAGGTGACGGTCCGGATCCCCAAGTACCGCCCGGGGGTTCACCCCGCCGGCTGAGCGGTCAGCACAGGTGCAGACCGCCCGGGGGTTCACCCCGCCGGTTGAGCGGTCAGCACAGGTGCAGCGCCAGATGCCCGAGGGCCACGCCCAACTGCCAGGCGGGCAGCCAGACCTGGCGCTCCTCGTCGATGCCGCGCGGCCCGGCGAGCCCGGCGAGGCCCGCCAGGTCGGCGGCGCGCAGCTCGGTCGCCCGCAGCCGGCGCCAGGTGTCCCGGGCGAGGTCCAGATCCGCGCCCGGCACCCGCGCCCCGGCCTCGGCGAGCCGTTCCTCGACCCACGCGGACCACGGATGGTCGTGGGCCGTGCGGCGCAGCCAGCCGTCCGTCCCGGCGCCGTCCGCGCCGGCCCGGGACAGCAGGATGGTCAGCGCCAGGGTCTGCACCCCGGCCCGGAACTCCAGCGAACCCGGTGCGACGAGCCCGCTGGTGCGCAGCAGGTCGTCGGCGACGTACTCGGCGCACAGCCAGTCCATGGGGATGCTTTCGGGCAGCACCGTTTCCACCTTCTCCCGGATGTCCTGGACGAGGCCCCGACACCGAGCCTGCTCCGAGAACGGCACGCGCGGGGCGCACTTGGCTCAACTGGCCCGTACGGATTCGGATACGGATCCCGGCCGCATCGGTGCAGGTGGGAGCCGTGTGACGGGAGTGAGGTCCGGAGCGGGGGAGGTGGCGGGAGGGTCAGCCGAGCAGCGCGTAGACGGCCGTCGCCCGGGCGGCGAGCTCGTCCGTGCCGTCGGCGGTCATGGTGATGTCCGCGAACGCCATCCGCTTGCCGGCCTTGGTGAGCCGGGCGTGGACGAGGACGTCCGTTCCGAGCACCGCGCGCTGGAAGCTGATCGACTGCTGGACGGTGGTCATGGGGACGAAGCCGCCGCGGGCCGCGGCCACCGCGATCACCGTGGCCGTGTCGGCGGCGGCCATCAGCGCCTGGCCGGAGAGCCCGCCGCCCTCCCGGGCGAGCCGGTCGGACCAGGGGAGCCGGAGGACGGCCTGGTGGCCCTCGGTGTCGACGGAGGCCACGGAGAGCCCCAGATCGAGCACCCAGGGGGCGAAGTTGTCGGCGAGGACCTTTTCGGCGGCGGCGAGAGTCAGCGTCACGGGGGTCATTGTGGGGCGGGGCCCGCGGGCCGGGCAACGGCGGGGCCGCCGCAGGCGGGAGGCCGGCGCGGCCGGTAGCCGGGCAGCCGGTGGCCGAGCTGACGCAGCGCGTAGTGCGACCGGGACTTGACGGTGCCGGCCGGGATGCCGAGTTCGGCGGCGGCCTCGCTGACGGTCAGTCCGCGGAAGTAGAGCCGGAAGAGCACCGCGCGGTGCTCCGGGCTGAGGCCGCGGACCGCCGCCCGGACGTCGAGCGCGGCGTCCCGGGACTCGGTGGTGTCGGCCGGGTCGGCGGTGAGGGCGAGCAGTCCGTCGCCCGTCTCGGCGGGCCGGGCGAGCCGGGAGCGGCGCGCGTCGATGGCGAGCCGCCGGGCCACCGTGAACAGCCAGGGCCGCATCGAGTCGTACGCGGAGTCGAACGCCTCCGGGTGCTGCCAGGCCCTGACGAGGGTCTCCTGTACCAGGTCCTCGGCGCGCTGCCGGTCGCCGTGGGTCAGTCCGAGCAGGAACGCGAGCAGCGCCTGACCGTGCTCACGCTGGAGCTCCCTCAGGTCCCGCTCGTCCGTGGTTGCCGTCGCCGTCGTCATGTGCCGTATCGGAACGCATCCGTGCGGTGCCGGACAGGGATCGGACACGGGTCTGCGACGAACGGTCGCGCTGAGCGACGAATGGCACGACGAGCGGTCGCGCCGGCGGCCGCGCGGAAGCATTGCGTCCGATTCAGCGGGTTTGCCGCGAACTGCGGCATTGAGCCTTGACTGCGGCTTTTCCGCACGGTGAATTCGGCTGAACAGATGTTCATCCTACGAA
This sequence comes from Streptomyces sp. NPDC004788, assembly GCF_053601115.1. Taxonomy (NCBI): domain Bacteria; kingdom Bacillati; phylum Actinomycetota; class Actinomycetes; order Kitasatosporales; family Streptomycetaceae; genus Streptomyces; species Streptomyces sp. NPDC004788. The sequence continues at coordinate 4,406 of NZ_JBSGBF010000140.1, read as the reverse complement.
CCAGCGGAGCCGGCAGATGACCTCACGCACCCGACCCGGGGCGGCGGCCCTCGCCGTCGTCCTTTTCACCGCGGCCACCGGCTGCGCCGTCACCGCCCAGCCGTCCGACCGCGCTCCGGGCACCCCGAGCGCCTCGGGCCGGAGCCAGGCGCCGCACCGGCCGGCCGTGTCCGGGGCGGCGTCCGCGCCGGCCCCCTTCACCCTCGTCGCCTCCGGTGACGTCCTGCCGCACGACTCGATCATCCGCCAGGCCGCCGCCGACGCCGGCGGCGCCGGCTACGACTTCCGCCCCATGCTCTCCGGCGTCAGGTCCGTCGTCTCCCGCGCCGATCTGGCCATCTGCCACATGGAGACCGTGTACGGCGAGGAGGGCGGCCCCTACACCGGCTACCCCGCCTTCAAGTCGCCGCCCGAGGTCGCCGCCGCCCTCAGGGCGACGGGCTACGACTCCTGCTCGACCGCCTCCAACCACTCCCTCGACGACGGCGCGGCCGGCCTGCGCCGCACCCTCGACGCGCTCGACAAGGCGGGCGTACGGCACGCGGGCTCCGCCCGTACCGCCGCCGAGGCGGCCCGGCCCACGCTGCTCAAGGCCGGGCGGGCGACCGTGGCGCAGCTCGCCTACACCTACGACACCAACGGCTACCCGCTGCCCGAAGGACAGCCCTGGGCGGTCAACGTGATCGACGAGCACAAGATCGTCGAGGACGCCCGGGCCGCCCGGAAGGCCGGCGCCGACGTCGTGGTCGTCTCCCTCCACTGGGGCACCGAATGGGAGACCGCCCCCGACGAGCGGCAGCTCACCCTCGGCCGCGCGCTCACCGCCTCGCGCACCGGCGACCGCCCCGACATCGACCTGATCATCGGCACGCACAACCATGTGCCGCAGCCGTACGAGAAGGTCAACGGCACCTGGATCGTCTACGGCATGGGCGACCAGATCGCCGGCGACATGATCAACTACGAGGGCGCCCACGACCGGCGCGGCAACATGGGCACCCTGGCCCGCTTCACGTTCGCCCCGCCGGCCGCACCCGGCCGCCGCTGGGAGGTCACCAAGGCGGAGTTCGTGCCGCAGTTCTTCGACACCGCGCGCGGCCGGGTGGTGAACCTCGACGCCGCCGTCAAGGAGGGCGAGGGCCAGTACGCCGAGACCCGGGACGCCATCCGCGAGGTCGTCCTCGACCGGGGCGCCGCCCGCGACGGCCTGGTCATGGGGGAGTAGCCGCCCTGCCGGGGCTCACGGCACGACGGTGACCGGCCAGCGGCCCGCCTTGACCAGGCGCACCGCGACCGAGCCGACGAAGCGGTGGCCGGCCGACTCCGAGGCGCCCACGACCACCGCGTCCGCCTTCAGCTCGTCGGCGGCCGCCACCAGACCCGCGTACGCGTCGCCGCGGAAGGTGTGGAACTCCCAGCGCACCTGCCAGGTGTCCTTGACGTGGTCGACCGCCTTCCGGATGTCGGCCACCAGGCCCTCGGCGATCTCCTCCGTGGTGTCGGCGACCGGCGCCCCGAGTGCCGCGCCCGCCGCGAGCACGGGCTGGACGTAGACGAGGACGAGGAGCGCGTGCTGCCGCCGGGCCAGCCCGGCCGCGTAGGACGCGGCGCGCATCGAGGACGCGGAGCCGTCGAGCCCGGCGACGATCACCTTCGGGCCGTCCGTGCCCCGTTCGAAACCACTCACCCTTCGAGGCTATCGGCTCATCAGGTGTTTTCGGACGGGGGGCCGGTGTCGCTGCGCGGCCCGGGCCGTCCACCGTTCGCACTATTGGTCATGAAAAAGGATGAGACGACCACCGGGCGCCGGTCGCTGCTCCGCCTCGCCGCCGCCCTGGGGGCCACCGCCGCCGTCGGAGTCTTCGCCACGGACCGCCTGACCGGCTCCGAGGCCACCACCTCCACCGGCGCCGCCCCGCCAGGTCCGGCCACCTCGCCGTCCGCGCGCACCACGGCCGGCGCCCGCGGCCCGCAGGCCCAGGCCGAGGCCCGGGCCCGCGCGAAGGACTCCCGGCTGCGGCCCGCCGCGTACCGGCTCCAGCCCATGACCGGCTACGCCCCGCCCGCCTACCGCCGGGCGCTCCCGCCGGTGCGGACCCGGCCCTTCCTCCATCTCACCGGCGTCGGCCGGTCGATGGTGCTCACCTTCGACGACGGCCCCGACCCGCGCTACACCCCGGAGATCCTCGCCACCCTGCGCCGCCACGGCTGCCGCGCGATGTTCTTCGTCTGCGGCGAGATGGCGGTCGACAACCAGGACCTGCTCAAGGAGATGGCCGAGGACGGCCACATCGTCGGCAACCACACCTGGACCCACCCCCTGGTGCCCAAGCTGCGGCCCTCCCGCATCCGCAAGGAGCTGGGCGCCACGAGCGAGGTCATCGAGCGGGCCATCGGCACCCCGCCGCTCTGGTACCGGGCGCCCTACGGGGCCTGGAACAAGCTGTCGTTCGAGATCGGTGCCGAGCTCGGCATGGAACCGCTCGCCTGGACCGTCGACACCATGGACTGGACCGAGCCGCCCACCGACACCATCGTCCGCCGGGTCCTGGACGGCGCCGCTCCCGGCGTCGTCGTCCTCAACCACGACGCCGGCGGCAACCGTTCCCACAGCGTCGCCGCGCTCAAGCGCTATCTGCCCGAACTCCTCGACGCGGGCTACAGCATGACCGTCCCGCGCCGCTGAGCGGTACGGGACGGGCGTACGCGAAGGGGCCCCGGCACCGAGGTGGTGCCGGGGCCCTCGTACGGGTGCCCTACCGCGAACCGACCAGCCGGGCGTAGACGACGACATTGCCGTCGTAGCCGTGCGCCCGGGTGTAGCCGCCGCCGCAGGTGATCACGCGCAGTTCGGGTTCGCCGGTGTCCGCGTACACCTGGACGCCGGGGAAGTCGTTCTTCGCGTAGACCTCGACCCCGTAGATCTCGAAGACGGCCACCCGGCCGTCGTACCGCTCGACCTCGATGTGCTGGCCCCGCTGCAGCGAGCCGAGGCCGTAGAAGACGGCGGGTCCGGCCATGTTGTCGACATGACCGACGACGACGGAGGTGCCGCGCTGGCCGGGCGCGATGCCGTTCTGGTACCAGCCGGCGAGGTTGGGGTCCTGGGGCGGCGGGGCCGCGATCCAGCCGTTGTCGTCGAGACCCACGTCGACGATGGGGGCCGCCACGTTGATCGCCGGGATCCGGATCCGCGAGGCCGGGGCGAACGGCAGCGCCTCCAGGCCGGAAGCGGTCGTGGGCGCCGGGGCGGCCGGCCGGGAGACCGGCCGCGCGGCGGCGGTGGGCTGCGGCGGGCCGGACTCGAAGCCGACCCCGTTGCGCATTATCGCCACGCCGGAGAGCATGACGAGAGCCAGGGCGCCCCAGGGCTGGCGTCTCCTGGCGGCTTCGAAGAGGCTGAAGTCCTTGGGACTCATGGTTCTCTGGTCTCCCTCGACGGCGTCACGGGAACGGTAAGGGCGCGTGCGCCGCCCCGCGATCCGAGCGCGTGCGAACGGGTGGCGGAGGTCCGGGCGAAGGCCGCCGGCGGGTGCCGGTACCGGTGCCGTGGCGGCGCGGACGAGTCGCCGTGTGGGTGACGGGATGATCATCCGTACGGGTAATCGTCAGATCATCACGCCGACCTCGTGTGACCTGCGGATCCGTCAGATCCGCACCCCGTTCGGCCGCTTCCGGGACTCACCGGGGTGGCCCAGCGCCGACGTGCGCGCCTTCTTCCGACTTGTGATGGTTCGTCATGGAAGGCGTACTCGTCGAATCTCCCGGAGCACCGCTTTGGGGCGCCTTCCAGTGGAGGTTCAACCATGCGTGCTGCACGCACTCTGGCGGTGACGGCGACCGCGTTCGCGGCGCTCGGGCTCGCGGCCCCCCTCGCCACCGCCACCAACGGGCCCAGCAGCGTGACCGTCGGCTCCTTCCAGGCCCCCAGGGGCGGCGACAACAACCACAACGCGGTCACGGTCTCCCCCTTCGCGGTCCACCAGGGCGGTCTCCTCACGATCACCACCCGGGACTGCGCCGGGGGCACGGTCTCGTCCCCGGCCTTCACGGCCGCCACCCTCTCCGGACTCACCAACGGCTTCTCCACCGCCACCGTCCGCATCTTCAACAACGCGACGCCCGGCACGTACACCGTGACCGCCCAGTGCATCAACGGCCGGACCCTCACCGGGCAGTTCCGGGTGCTGGCCGGTCAGGGCGCGGCGGGCGGCCTCGGCGGCTCGCTCGCACCGACCTCCACCGAGATGGCCGTCGGCGGCTCGCTCGTCGCCGCGGCGGCGCTGGGCGGCGGCGTGTTCATCGCCCGCCGGCGCCGTATGTCCGGCGCGGGGGCCTGACCGGCCGAACCTCCCGGTCGGCCCGCAACGCCCGTCGCCCCCGAGTCCTGGCCAGGACCCGGGGGC
>NZ_JBSGBF010000139.1:0-16330 GCF_053601115.1 Streptomyces sp. NPDC004788 | reverse complement strand
CCGAGCAGGGTGCAGGCGGCGCTGCCGCGCTCGGCGTCCATGAGCCGCCGCTGGAGCTCGGTGAGCAGCTCGTCGCGGCCGGTGAAGCGCGGGTTCCGGCGCGGGACCTCACCCCAGATCTGCGGTGGGGTCTCCGGGAAGCGGACGCGGTCGCCCGGCAGGGAATCACGGGCGGAGGCACGGCGGCGCTCGATGCCGAGCCGGTGGAGCAGCATGGCCTCGGCCGCCTCCTCGCTGGTGCCCCACAGACTGACCGGCTCCATCACGGCGGTCGCCGGGAGCAGGGTGCGGTTGGTGAGGTTGACCGCGGCGAACCGCTCGGCGTGGGCGGCGACGAAGCCGCGCAGCACCGCGTTCCACTCGCTCGCCCGTCGCGGGCCGAGGTCGAAGAACCAGTCGCTGAGGGCGAGGAGGATCCGGCCCCGGCCGAGCAGCAGATCCTTGAAGTGTTCCTCCAGCGGCGCCTCGCGCACCGGATCCCAGCGCTGCAGCGCCACTCGGCAGCCTTGGGCCTCAAGGAGCCGGGCGAGCCACGTCGCCCAGGGCCGGTCGTATCCGGCGAAGACGACCGTGAGGTGCCACCGGTCCTCGGCGCTCGCCTCGCGTGCCTGCCCGGCGTCGCCCACGCCCGCGCTCAGCGCCGGCCCCGCCTCCGCCTGCTCCCTGAGACGCGCCACCTCCTCCCGGAGCTCGGCGTGATGCCACTCGACGAGCGCGACACGCCGCTCCGTCGCCCGCAGCGCCTCGCGCAGTTCGGCCACCCGCCGGAGCAGCGCCCTGCTCCACGCCGCGTCCGGGCGGCCGTACGCGGCGTTCGTCACCCAGGCGAGTTCACCCGTGGCGTTCTGTCCGAACTGCTGGGGTTCCGGGGATCCGCGTTCGAGGAGTGCCGACCGGGACGCCTGCCAGATGGTGTTGAGCGTCAGCTCGGGTCCGGCCGTGGGCAGGCCGCTTTCGAGGATGTCGATCAGGACCCCGGTGAACTCCGGGTAGGGCTGGTCGTCGTGGGCGAAGGCGCGCTGGGTGCTGGAGGCCGAGGTGAGCAGGTACGTTCCCTCGATCGCCGCCTGCTCGGAGAGCTCCGCCCGGGTGAGGCCCTGCGGTCCCATGCTGCCGGCCAGCCCGCTGTAGCAGCAGTCGAGCAGCACGATGCGCCGCCGGGCCCGGTTTCCCGCCTTGAGCGTCCGGCGGACGTCGTCGTAGACGATGCTGCCGATCTGCGGATGCTCGTCATCAGCGTCCGTGAGGGCGAGATGGAGCTGTTGACCGCCTCGGTCGCGCAGTCCGTGTCCGGCGAAGTACAGCAGCAGCGTGTCCGTCGCGGCCCGTGCCGCCTCCTTGATCGCGGCGAGGATCTCGTCCCGGCCGGCCTGGGCGCCGTAGACCGTGATGCCGTCCTCGGGCAGCCCCCAGACCGCGGGGTCCCGTAACAGCTCGGCCAGCCGGTCCCGCCCCCGGCCGACCGGGCGCAGCGAGGGCAGGTTCCGGTAGTCGTCGATGCCGATCAGCACGGCACGGCTCGCCCCTGGGTCAGGAAGCGTCACCGTTTTCTCCGCCCTCGCCCTCGGAGCCCTGCCGGCCCTCGGAGCCCTGCCGGCCCTCGGAGCCCTGCCGGCCCTCGGCGCCCTGGCCGTCTGCGGCCGGAGCCAGGAGTTCCACGATGCGCGCGGCGGTCTCCGGCGAGGCGTCGGTCACCGTGATCCGAGCGCCGTCCCGCTCGATGAGCACGGCCGCGTCCTGCCGACGACGGGGCAACGAGGCACGGAACGCCATGTGCGCGTAGACGAGCCCGGCGGCCGAGAAGCCCGATCCCACGAGGAGTTGGATCCAGCCGGACGGATCCCCGCTCATCGATCCGGGGCTTCGGCCGGTCTCGCCTCCCGACCGGGAGATCTCCGCGTGGTGTCCCACCGCCCGGTCCTCGGCCAGCCAGTCGTGGAGCGCCTGGGTGAGCTCCTCGTCCTCGTCGGACCCGTCAGACGTCACCAACAGCCGGATCTGCATACGATGTCCCCCTCGTGACCGCCCCGCAGGGAGATTCTGCACGGTCGGCCTCTCCCACGAACCTCACTTCTCGACTCTCGTCCTCGTTCCCACGCCGGCCGGCGGTCACCCGGCGGTGGCGTAGCCCGCCGGCGGCGTCCCGTCAACGGTGCATCGCCGCCCCGCGGTCCACCGTCGCGACACCCGTGTTCACGAGGGCGACGATCCCGAAGACGACGGCCCATGCGGGATGCCCGACGCCGTACAGCGCGGCCACCGCGGCCCCGAAGACCAGCGCCTTCACGGCGAGGACGCCCGGCAGTGGCGCCGGGACGCGTGCCTTGGGCGCGGCGAACAGGCCCCACAGGACGGCCGCCGCGGCGGGCGCCGCGACGGCGACGACCAGCCGCAGGGCGACGGGTTCCACGCTCTGCCAGCCCCACCAGGCGAGGCAGCCGAGGGCCGCGACTTCCAGGAGGAACGCGAGGCCCTCGTTGAACACGTGCAGGGGAGCGGGGAGTCTCATGGGGGTCATTCTGCGCCCGGATCACGCCGAGAGCGCCTGCCGGTGGTCACCTGTCGATCGACCTCGATCAATCCCTCAATCGACCCTGACAGGCGGTCGCATGACGTGTCATCAGATCAACAATGGGTAACGGAAAGGGATACGGCGGGCGGAATCCTTCCCTCCAGTAGTGGCGTCCTGGGATCTTGCGTCCACCCCACACCACACAGGGCCCGGCCGGTGCCACCCGCACCACCGGACCATCGGAGGACGCATTGTTTTCCCACATATCGAACCGGACGTCGCACCGGCTGAGAATCACGGTCGCGGCCGCGGCCGTCGTAGGCGCCACCGTCGCCCTCGCCACCCCCGCCCAGGCCACCATCGAGCCCACGGGCGGGCCGCGCACCCAGGCCCCCGCCGGCAAGTCCGCCCCGCGGACGGCCGCCACGACGCAGCAGATCTCCGGCGTGCAGCAGACCGCCGGCGCCTGGGCCGCCGGCACCCGCGCCTACCTGGTGATCACGACGCCCGGCGACACCACCGCCGTGCGCAACGCGGTCGCCGCCAACGGCGGCAGCGTCTTCGCCTCCTACGACGCCATCGGCGTCGTCGTCGCCCACTCGACCTCCGCCTCCTTCGCCGCCACGATGCGCGGCGTGACCGGCGTCCAGCAGGTCGGCGCGACCCGTACCTCCGACGTCCCCGCGGACGCGTACAACCCGGCCCTGCCCGCCAACCCGAGCCAGTCCGCGACCACGCTGACCGAGTCGAACCGCTGGGACATGACCCAGATCAAGGCCGACCAGGCGTGGGCCGTCACCACCGGCTCCTCGGCCGTGAAGGTCGGCGTCCTCGACACCGGCGTCGACGACCAGCACCAGGACATCGCGCCCAACTTCGACGCCGCCGACTCCGTCTCCTGCGCCTACGGCAAGGCGGACACCCGCGCCGGCGCCTGGCGGGACGTCGACACGCACGGCACGCACGTCGCCGGCACCATCGCCGCCGCGAAGAACGGCAAGGGCGTCGTCGGTGTCGCGCCCGGCGTGAAGATCGCCTCCGTCCGCATCGCGGAGCCCACCAGCACGCTGTTCTACGCCGAGAACACCGTCTGCGCCCTGATGTGGGCCGGTGACCACGGCTTCAAGGTCACCAACAACAGCTATTACACCGACCCGTGGCAGTTCAACTGCCCGGACAACGTCGACCAGGCCGCCATCATCGAGGGCGTCCGGCGCGCCCAGGCGTACGCCGAGTCGAAGGGCTCGCTGCAGGTCGCCGCGGCCGGCAACTCCAACTACGACCTGGCGAACAAGACGACCGACAGCGACAGCCCCAACGACTCCACGCCGGTCACCCGCACCATCACCAACGCCTGCCTCGACATCCCGACCGAGCTGCCCGGCGTCGTGACCGTCGCCGCGCAGGCCAGCGGCGGCGCCAAGGCGTCGTACTCCAACTTCGGCAACGGCGTCATCGACATCGCCGCGCCCGGCGGCGACGGCACGACCGGTGTCTACTCGACGCTCCCGGGCGGCAAGTACGGCACCAAGAGCGGCACGTCGATGGCCTCCCCGCACGTGACGGGAGTCGCCGCGCTCATCGCCAGCGTCAACCCGACCTACACCCCGGCGGACATCCGTGCCGCGCTCGCCGCGCAGGCCACGGACCGGGCGTGCCCCGCCGACACCCGCTGCACCGGCACCACCGCCTACAACGGCTTCTTCGGCGAAGGCGCGGTCGACGCCCTGAAGGCGGTCTCCGGCTCGACCCCGCCGCCCACCGGCCCGTACTTCGAGAACCTCACCGACGTCGCCATCCCCGACAACACCACCGTCGAGAGCCCGATCACGGTCTCCGGTGTCACGGGCAACGCGCCCGCCACCCTCAAGGTCGGCGTCGACATCAAGCACACCTACCGCGGCGACCTCGTCGTCTCCCTGGTCGCGCCCGACGGCACGGTGTACCTCCTGGAGGACTTCCCGAACAGCGACAGCACGGACGACGTCCTCAAGACCTACACGGTCGACGCCTCCGCCGAGACGGCGAACGGCGTCTGGAAGCTCCGCGTCCAGGACACCGCGACCCAGGACACGGGCCGCATCGACGCCTGGAACCTGACCTTCTAGGTTTCCGAGAGCCGTGAACGCGCAACGAGCCCCCGGGAGTCGTCTCCCGGGGGCTCACCCGTCTCGCGGTCACCGTCCTAGAGATCGGTGAGCTCCTCCGCGTACACCTGCGACAGCGGCTGCGGCCCCACGTACTGCTGGCAGTTGCACTGCCCGGCCTCGTAGCGCAGCGGCTTCTTGTTCTCGTCCCAGGCGACCGGAATCTCCACGCGCTCGTGGCACCGGCCCTGCTTGTCGTGCTTCGCCAGGTGGTGCGTGCACCCGCAGACCGGCTCGGGCCCCCGGTTCGCCGACTCGATCGCCAGCCGCTCCTGCCGCGCCGCCTCGAGAACCTCCATCTTGCGCTCGTGGCGGTGCTTCAGCGCCGTGCGGGCGTTGTCCGCGATCCATGCGAACCCGCCCGTCCAGAACAGGATGGCGACCACCCAGATCCAGTTCATACGATTCCCCCGTCCCCGTCGTTTCCCCGTAGGTGTTTCCCCGTAGGTCTTCGCGAGCAGGATAGGCGAACGTCCGTGCGCTACGACCCGCGTGGGAGGAAGGCCGGCCGGAGCGCCGGGTCGACCGGGTCGTAGTAGCGGTGGAAGACGGGCGTGGTCGAGGCGGAGAGCGGCGGGACGATCCAGCTCCAGTCGGCGGGTGTCGGGCGGCCTTGGCGGCTCTCCTGGGCGATGTGGCGGATGAAGCGCTCCGACTCGGTGTGATGGTCGGCCATCGTCACCCCGGCCTCCTGGAAGGAGTGCAGCACGGCCACGTTGAGCTCGACCAGCGCCCGGTCGCGCCACAGCGTGCGCTCCGACGAGCGGTCCAGGCCGAGCCGGTCGGCCACCACCGGGAGCAGGTCGAGGCGTTCGGCGTCGGCGAGGTTCCGGGCGCCTATCTCGGTGCCCATGTACCAGCCGTTGAACGGCGCCGCCGGATACCGTACGCCGCCGATCTCCAAGACCATGTCGCTGATCGCCGGCACCGCGTACCACCGCAGGCCGAGTTCGGCGAACCACGCGTGCTCGGGATGGGACAGCGGCACCTCGAGCACGCTGTCGTCCGGCAGTTCGTACCACTCGGGCCGGGACGCGGCCGTGCCGGGATGTTCCCGCACCATCAACGGCAGCACCTGGAACGGCTCTTCGTCCCTCTTCCAGCCCAGCTCCCGCGCCCGCGACGTCATCGCCGCGCCGCGCGGGTCGCCGATCCAGCGCCCGTCGGGCGTGCGGTGACCGGCGTAGCGGACCAGCTGGTCGTTGACGATCCGCGGCGCGGGCCGCCCCGGCCGGTCCGGTGCGAAGACCGACACGACCGGCCGGATCCGGCCGGCGTTCCCGGCGAGCCGCAGATGCTCGAAGCACTCGGCCGCCATGTCGTCCGCGTCCGTGACGTGCCGCAGGTCCCGTACGACGAGGCTGCGCCAGTACAGCCTGCCGATGCAGCGGGCCGCGTTGCGCCAGGCGACGCGGGCGCCGAACGCGAGCTCCGCCGGGGTGTGTTCGTAGGTGCCGGTCCGGTCGATCTCGGCCAGCACCGCACGTATCCGCCGCTCCGCGTCCGCCGCGTCCCCCGCGTGCGGCTGCTCCTGGTGGAACCGGCGGACGAAGTCCACCGCCTGCAGCCGGTCCACCCGGGGCAGCGGGTCACGGACCGGGGCGGCGGTGCCCCCGCTCGCAGCGCCCGCCACATAAGGGCAGCCGCTGCTCGCGGGGACGGAGACAGCAGTAGGGGCGGAGACAGCAGTAGGGGCAGGGGCGGGGGCAGGGACGGGGACAGGGGTGTGGACGGGCGCGGGGACAGACTTCCGGCGGCGACTCAGACTGAAGACCAAGGTGTTTCCTCCCGGCCCCCATGACTACCGTACGAACATACTCAAGTGTGGAGAGTAGTCGAATGTCGCATGGGGGCCGGGCCGGACTGGTATCGTGCCCCGTTTCCGCCCCAGTCGTCCTACTCGGCGACCGTGATCGCCTGTACGGGGCAGGCCCGCGCGGCCTCCCGTACGAGCGGCCCGCCCGCTCCGTCCTCACGACCGGGTACGACCGTGCCGAAGCCGTCGTCGTCCTGGGTGAAGACGTCGGGCGAGACCAGGGCGCACTGGCCGGCCCCGATACAGACGCCGGTGTCGATGGAGATGCGCATCTGGCGGGTTTCCTCTCTCACCATGTGACGGGGAGCCGGAGCATCCCCTGGATCGTGTCCCCCGGCTTGAACGGGATCTCCTCGGCCGGCGCCGCGAGCCGCAGCCCGGGCAGCCTGCGCAGCAGTGTCCCGAGTGCGATCTCCAGCTCCATCCGCGCCAGGTTCTGCCCCAGGCACTGATGGATCCCGAACCCGAACGCCACGTGGTGCCGCGCCGGCCGCGACCAGTCCAGGGTGTCCGGATCCGCGTACACGGAACCGTCCCGGTTGATCACGGACGTCGAGAACACCACGCCCTCGCCCGCCCGGATCACGACGCCCTCCACCTCCACGTCCTCGCGCGCGACCCGCAGCAGCCCGTCCGCGATGGACAGGAACCGCAGCAGCTCCTCCACCGCCGCCGGTACGAGCGCCGGGTCCGCGCGCAGTTCCGCGAGACGTGACGGGTGGCGCAGCAGCGTGTACGTGCCGAGCGAGATCATGTTCGCGGTCGTCTCGTGCCCGGCCACCAGCAGGATCGTCGCCAGCTGCACCAGCTCCTGCCGGTCGGGCCCGCCTTCCTCCGCCTGGCGGGCGACCAGGTCGTCGAGGACCCCTTCGCCGGGCTCGGTGCGCTTGCGGTCGATCAGGTCGCCCAGATAGTCCTCGAGCCGCTTCAGCGCCTCCTCGGTGTCCGCGGCCGTCGGGCCGCGCAGCAGCCGCCGGGACTGCTCCTCGAAGAACTCGTGGTCCTCGTACGGCACGCCGAGGAGTTCGCAGATCACGATCGACGGCACCGGCAGCGCGAACGCGCTCACCAGTTCGGCCGTCGGCCCCGCCGCCTCCATGGCGTCGAGCAGCCGGTCCACGATCGCCTGGATGCGTGGCCGCAGCCCCTCCGCGCGGCGGAGCGTGAAGCTCGGGATCAGCATGCGGCGCTGGGCGTTGTGCTCGGGGTCGTCCCAGCCGAGCAGCGCGGCGCGCCGGCGCCGGCGCAGGGCCGTGGCGCGTTCTGTCGGCAGCGGGAAGTCGGTGCGGGTGGAGTCGGTGGACAGGCGCTGGTCGGCGAGGAGTGCCCGCGCGGCCTGGTGTCCGGTGACGATCCACACCTCGCGCCCGTCCCACAGGGTCACCCGGGACAGCGGGCGTTCCTCGCGGAGCGGATCGTAGGCGGTCGGGGGGTGGTAGGGGCAGGTGCGGTCCTGGGGAAAGGCCACGGCTTCGGTCATGGGGACCTCGCATACGGCGGTCGGCGGTTCTGGCGCTTCGGTCGGTGGTGCGATCTCCACTACATGCCTCAGGCATCTATTTGGTCTACATGCAGTTCAGCCAAACCGCCGAAACGAGCGCATCCATTCGGAGTCATGGCGAGCGGCGCTTGTGGGTACGTCTCGCGTGTCGCACACGGAGTCGGGTGACCAAGGGGGTCGGGGAAGGGTGCTGAGTGACGAGGACGTTCTCGCGGCGGTGCTGCGCAGCTTGAAGCAGCGCGGCGCACCGGCACGGGCGCTTCGCCCGGAGGAGGCGAAGATCACCCGGCACCTCCTGGTGGAGGGGGAGATCGTGCGCAGCATCGAGAGCCGCAGCGAGAAGCCGCAACTCCACCGCGGGCCCCTGGACCTGTCCGAGCGGCCGGTGTACGAGTCCGACATCGACGAGCACGTGATCCCGGCCCCGCGCGACCCGGCGACCCGCGTCACCCACACGCTCGTACGGCGCGGCACCGTGCGGGACCGGTCCTGCGACGCCTGCAGCAACGGCCTCGTCCAGTGCGGGCGCTGTCTGGGAGCGGGTGATCTGCGCTGCGAGCCCTGGGTGCCCTGCGAGACGTGCCGCGGCCTCGACAGCTGTCTGCGCTGCGACGGCACCGGCCGCCGCACCCGTAAGAACCCCAAGGGGCCCGACGGATCCGACCGAGCGGAGAATTCCGACGGATCCGGCCGGGACGAGGAGGAGCGCGTCACCTGCAAGCAGTGCGGCGCCCGGGACTCCGCGTGCGCCACCTGCGGCGGGCGCGGCAAGCAGCACTGCTCACGATGCGGCGGGAAGGGGACGCGCACCTGCCCCAAGTGTTCCGGCGACGGTACGGGCGCGTGCGAGCGCTGCGCGGGCACGGGACGGCTCGTGACCTGGACGGAGGGCGTCATCGACTGGAAGCCGGACACGGAGCCGATCACACCTGCCGCTGAACTCCCGTACCGTGCCGCCCGGCAGGCCCGCGAGCGCGGTGACTGGACGCCCGTCGAGGCGTCCGGCGAGCAGGCGCCCCTGCCGGCCGACACGGCCGCCGAGGTCGTCCGCCTGCTGACCCCGCGCCTGCGCCCCCGTCCACGCGAGATCACCCGCCGGATCTCCGTGCGCCACCTCTCCGTCGCCCGTGTCACCCTCGCCGAGGACCCCCACCACGTCCACTTCGTCATCCCGACGACGAGCGCTCCGTACGTGCTCCGCGTCTCCTCCCCGCGCAGGGTCTGGCAGTTGGCGGGGATCGCCCTGGCGGCGTTGGTGTTGGTCGCGGTCGTGACGATCCTCGTCACCTGAGCCACGACGGGCCCGCCCCCCTGCCGGACGCGGCAGGAGGGCGGACCTGTGGGCGGGGGACTCACGCCTACAGCGTCGTGCGTCTCGCTGATCAGGCCGAGGTCTCCGGTGCCGAGGCGGCTGCCGTGGTCGGCGAAGACCTGCTGCGGGGTACGGGTGGGGCGCCGGTGGCGGTCATCGGGAAAGCTCCTCCAGGGCGGTGGCGGCGAAGCCGTGGTCCTGCTCCGGTGCGCCGCCGCCCACGCCGATCGCGCCGATGAGGCGCCCGTCGCGGTGGACGGGGACGCCGCCCGCGATGAAGAGCAGCGGCCGGTCGAGCGCGGTGGGCAGGGAGTGGAACGGACCGTCGGGCTTGACCAGGTCGACCAGGTCGGCGGTCGCGGCGTTCAGCTGGAGCGCGGTGTACGCCTTGCGGGTGCTGGTCTCGCCGGAGATCAGGACGGCCTGGTCGTCGCGGCGGAAGGCGAGCGGGTGACCGCCGGCGTCGAGGACGGTGACGCTGACCGTGACCCCGGCCGCCTGGGCGGCGCGGCGCGCGGCGGTGATCAGTGTCTCGGCGTCGGCGGTGGTGAGCGGGGCGACGGCGGTGGTGGTGCTCATGACTTCTCCTTGGAGGCGGTGCGAAGCGGGGGTCAGTGGTGTACGGGCACGGGCGCCGCGGCGGGAGCCGCTGCCGCGACCGCGGGGCTCCGGCGCTCCAGAGCGGCCGACCAGAAGGCGAGGACCAGCGCGGCGGCGGCGAGGAGCGCGCCCACCCAGTTGGGGGAGGTGTAGCCGAAGCCGGCGGTGATCACGAGGCCGCCGAGCCAGGCGGACAGCGCGTTGCCGAGGTTGAAGGCGCCGATGTTGACGGCCGAGGCCAGGGTGGGCGCGCCGTGGGCCTGGTCGAGGACGCGCTTCTGCAGCGGCGGCACGGTGGCGAAGCCGAGCGCTCCGACGAGCAGGACGGTGATCGCGGCGAGGACCTTGTCGTGCGCGGTGAAGCCGAACAGCGCGAGGACGACGGCCAGGCCGCCGAGCGTCGCGTACAGCATGGGCATCAGGGCACGGTCTGCGTACCGGCCGCCGAGCAGGTTGCCCAGGAACATGCCGATGCCGAACAGGACGAGCAGCCAGGTCACCGAGCCGTCGGAGTAGCCGGCCACGTGGGTCATCATCGGCGCGATGTACGTGATCGCGGCGAACACGCCACCGAAGCCGAGCACGGTCATCGCCATCGCGAGCAGCACCTGCGGGTTGCGGAAGGCGGTGAGCTCGCCGCGCAGCCGCGCGCCCTCGGGCCGGGGCGTGGCGGGCACGAGCTTCGCGATCCCGAGCAGCCCGGCCACGCCGAGCACGGCGACGATCCCGAAGGTGACGCGCCACCCCACGGCCTGCCCGATGAACGTGCCCAGCGGCACGCCCACGATGTTGGCCACGGTCAGCCCGGTGAACATGGTGGCGATGGCCCCGGCCTTCTTCTCCGGCGCGACCAGCCCGGCGGCCACGACGGACCCGATGCCGAAGAAGGACCCGTGCGCGAGGGAGGCGACCACGCGGCCGGTCAGCATGATCCCGAAGTTCGGGGCGAGCGCGGAGACCACGTTGCCGACGACGAACAGCCCCATCAGCAGCATGAGCATCCGCTTCCGGCTCACCTTGTTCCCGAGCACGGTGAGCAGCGGCGCCCCGAGGACGACGCCGAGCGCGTAGCCGGTGACCAGGAAACCGGCGGTGGGGATGGTGACGCCGTAGTCGGCGGCGATCTCGGGCAGCAGGCCCATGATGACGAACTCGGTCGTGCCGATTCCGAAGGCCCCGACTGCGAGGGCGAGGAGTGCGAGCGGCATGGCTCAGCCCTTCCATGATTGCTTGAGTGAGCTCTTTGCGTGCCTTCACAATAGTTGCAGGCGCGCTATAAGCGCAAACGAAGGTAGCAGGTGGGCACGGGAAGGCGGTGGCTGCACCTGTCGGATCTGCGGTGGTGGCGGTGCTCTCAGTGACGAAGACCCGCTCGACGAGGACGTGCTGAAGCAGGTCGCCCCGCACGACGGGAGGGGGCGGTGGCACGACGGGAGGGGGCGGTGGTCACCGGCAGCGGCCGACGCGTTCGGCGGCCAGGCAGGTGCGGACGATCGTGACGCGGATGGTCGGGCCGCCGATGCCGCATTTGATGGCGTAGAAGAGGAAGATGTTGGTCGAGGTGACGGCCAGCGCGTAGACGTAGACGTCGTGGAGAAGTCCCAGGTAGAGCATGGTGCCGATGGTCAGGACCGCCGTGGCGTAGAAGAGCGAGGTCGGCACCCACTGGGTGAACGAGGACAGACCCGTGATCTTGGTGTCGTCGCCCGGGACCGTGCTGAGGCCCAGCTGTCGTGAGCGGGCGACGACCGCGCGCACGTAGGCGAGGGTCAGCACGTTCGCGAGCAGGGTGAGGATCTGCCCGATCGCGGAGTTGATCGGCCACCAGCGCGGGTCGACCAGGGTGACCGCCAGGACGAGCAGGCACGGCGCGACGGCCATGATCCGCATGCTCGCCTCGGCCGCCAGGGCCAGCCGGGTCATCGAGCCGGCCCGCCATCCGATGACGAGCGGGGTCAGACCGGAGAACAGCATCTGGTAGTACTTCGGTGCCGCGATCGCGTAGGAGAGCCCGACCATCCGGGCGGGGAGGTTGGCCCGCCAGTCCGGCAGCTCGTACCCCTCGCGCCGCCATCCGTCGATGATCGGCAGGCCGTCGGGGTTGTGACTGGCGTGCTGCACCAGTTCCACGAGCTTGTTCCCCCAGTCCAGGTCCAGGTCCCGCAGCAGCCAGGTGACGACGACGGTGTTCGTCACCGCCCAGATCAGCGCCGAGAACAGCGACCAGGCGAGGAGCCAGTTCGTGAACTGCCCGCGGTCGGACTCCGGGCGCTCGTCGAGGCCCCTGCGCATCCGCCACAGCCGCCACTCGCGGCCCGGGTCGCCGGCCAGCGGCCGCATCAGCTCGCGCAGGGCCCGCCACCCGGTCTCGACCCGCAGATCCGACTCGCCCTGCTCGGCGGCCTGCACCATGTCGAGCTCCGCCAGGAAGCCGTCCTTCAGCCGCGCGTACGAGAGCGCGGGCCCGGACCCGGCGGAGAAGATGAGCAGCCGCCGGCTCGGGTCGGCGTCGACCAGGTCCTCGACGAACCGCGCGAGGAGCGCGGCACGCATGTAGAAGATGTCGGGTACGACGCCGTCGGCGCTCGCCCGGCCGGTGCCGAAGAGGATCAGCAGCTGCCCGAGCGAGTAGAGGTCGGCCCGGGCTATCTCGGTCTCGCCGGCCTTCACCTCCGGGGCGATGTAGGCGGCCTCGGCCCCCGCCGTCCCCGTGACGGTGTGGGTGTAGAGGTAGTTCCGGCCGAGGTCGATGAGCTTGAAGGCGCCGTCGGCCGCGGACACGATGATGTTGGACGGTGCCAGGTCCGCGTGCACGCTCTTGAGCCGGCCGTGGACCGGGTCTTCGCGCGCGACGCGCTGGAGGTCCTCCAGGGCCTCGAAGAGCAGCAGCCCCTTCTCCCGGAGCCGGTCCAGGCGAAGGGAGGCCGCCTGGCCCGCGCCGGCCGCCTCCGCCCCCCACTCCTCGCGGACGAGCTCGGCGAGCGTCCTGCCCTCGATGAAGTCCATGAGGATCCAGCTGTCCCAGCTGGCCCAGACCCGCACCAGGTGCCGTGAACCGGTGCTCGACGTGCCGTACGTCTCCGCGTAGCTGCGGGTGGCCTGCGCGAGGGTCCCGATCCGGGTGAACGGATAGAGGATCAGCTTGAGGGCGAACTCGGGACGGGTGCCGTGCACGGCGTCCGCCGTGGCACCGCGCAGGATCATCGAGGTGCTGCCGTGCCGGTGGAACCGCAGCTTGCGCCGCATGGCCTCCCATTCGCGCCGGGCGGGCTCCACGGTCTCGGCCGCGCCGCGCCCGGCGGGGCGCCGCTGCGGGCTGTAGACGTCGGCGATGACCTCCGCGACCGCCACCTCGGCGACGAGCACCCCGCAGACGCCGTCGCAGTCATGGGTCAGCGCCTGGCCGCTCCGGCCGACGACGGCCCCCGGCTGCGGGAGCGAGCGCTGCGCCTCGGACTCGGCGAGACCGAGCAGGGTCAGCAGGAACAGGCTGACGAAACCGAACAGCTCGTCCCGGCCCACCGGGCGCCCACCGCTCTGGTCCCGGTATCCGAGGCACCAGGAGACCAGGTGCGCGATCGTGGCCCGCCTGCCCGCGAGCCCGAAGCGGTCGTCGAACGACCGCTCGTCGAGCGGGATGTCCTGCAGCAGACGCCGCCACGTCTCGAGCCGGCGGGTCCGCTGCCGGGTGGTTTCCGGCCGGCCGTCGGCGGGCAGCTCGAGCAGGTCCTGCAACCGTGCCAGGTGCTCCTCGTCATATCCCGTCAGATCGGACAGTGCTGCGAGCAGCAGATCCAGCGGCGCGCCCCGGTGCTCCATTCGCGCTGTCAACCATCCTCAGTCTCGGCATGGCACGGATTCCGCCCCGGCGCATCAGCTCGACCGGTCTCCCCTCGGTGGCGCAGAAGGAGATTCCGTAGGCCATCCGCGCGTGGTGGAGCAGTCGGCCGTGGTTCAGCTCGTGCCGCTTGAGCTCGGGCATCCACGGCAGTGGCGCCAGATCGAGGACGTACGGCGCGCCGGCCGCGGGGGCCGTTCTCATCCGGCGGAGCCAGTCCTGGTCGCGGTGCTTCTGACGGATCGCCGCCAGGTATCCGGCGCCGAGCCCGCGGCGCATCCGCTCCAGGTGCAGGAAGGTGTAGCGGTGCATCAGGTTGAGCCCGGCGCCGGCCGGTCCCATCGGCCGGGTGCTGAGCGACAGGACGTGCGTACAGCCGTCACCGACCGCGAGCCGGAAGGGCAGGGCGGTGAGGACACCGCCGTCGATGGCACGCGTCCCGTCGGGCATGGCGAAGGTGCCGGGGACGGCGATCGGGAGCCAGGCGGAGGCGCGCAACGCCGCCTTGAGGTCGTGCCGGGTGGAGAACTCCCGCAGCACCACGGTCCGCAGGGCGTCGACGTCGGTGACCGGCACGGACAGGGCGATCGGCGAACGGAGGACGGCCTCGTAGTCCAGGGGCTTGACCCGCTCCATGATGTGGTCGAAGGAGTAGGCCAGGTTCAGGATCGGCTGCCCGCGCAGGGCCCGGGAGAAGTCGACGAACTGCTTGTTCGTCAGGTCGTCGTAGTAGATCGACAGCGGGTACCAGGTCTCGCCCGCCAGGAAGTAGGCACCGTTGATCCCTCCGGCGGAGCACCCGTAGACCACGTCGAAGGCGTCCTTGAAGCCGTAGTCCTCCAGCTGGGACAGCATCGCCGCGGAGATCACCCCGCGCATGCCGCCGCCCTCGACGGCGAGGGCGACGGTCGCACCGTCCGTGCGCTGCCCCGGTAAGCTCCCGGATTCCCGGCGGGCACGCAGGATCTCCAGGACGGGATGCGTGGGATCCCAGTACGCGTGTGTGCTCTCGACTGCGCCGGCCTGCATGGTCCCCCCGTGCGATCAGGTCCCTGATCCTCCGTCACAACACCGCACAACCCTGTTCCCCTCCCCGCCGGCGCCAAACGCTCGGGGCGCAGCGTGGCCGGAACCAGCCGGCCTGGGGAAGGCGAGCGTTCCGGCCGGGGCGTCGCGGCCAGGATGTCGGGGATGTCAGCGTTGCGTGTCGATGAAGCCGATCTTGTCGATCTCGTCGCCCGACCGGCCGTGGAAGCCGGCGATCTGCCAGCCGGGAGGGGCGGTGTGGGTGACGCAGTCGGAGGTCGGCGTGCCGCCGGCGAGGGTGCGGCCGAGGTTGGTGCTGAACCTCGCGTGGAAGATCCGGGTGCGGCCGTCCTTCTGGGCCCGGCACACGTAGGCGCTGGTGACGTACTCCCCACTCCCGAGGGTGAGGGAGGCGGCGGTGCCCCCGGTGCCGCCGTGGGTGAGGGTCGTGCCGTTGTCCAGGGTGACGGCCAGGCGGTCGACCCGGGCGCCGGCGCTCAAGGTGAGGGTGGTGGCGCGGGCGCCGGCGGGGACGCGGTCGATGTCGTTGAAATGGTCGCCGTGCGGTCCGCCGAACTGCTCGCTCAGCCGGAAGTCCGGGTTGAGCGACCAGGAGAAGCCCACCGCGACCGGGTCGTGGTCGGAGAGCATGAGTCCGTCGTCCGTGAGGAACGCGGCGTGCTCGTTGTCGTAGGAGGTGGCGCTCAGGGAGACGAGCCTGCTGCCGCGGTAGAGGACCTTGTCCACGACCTCGCAGGTGTTGGGCACGGTCGGCCGGGACTGGTCGCAGACGAGGGCGTCGCTGCCCTTGGCGGGCGGGATGCCGCCGCGGATCAGCTCGACCCAGGCGTCGGTGAGCGCGTTGGCGGCGGCGAACTCGGCGATCGTGTCGCCGGCGCGGGTGTAGCGGGTGTTGGTGTCGCCCATGACGACGACCGCGTTGCCCGCCGAGTGGGTCGTGATGAAGGCGGTGAGCTGGTTCAGGTTGTCGGCGCGTGACGCCAGATCTCCCGCGTTCGTACCGGCGTTGGTGTGGAGGTTGTAGAAGTCGACGTACACGCCCTCGGCGAGGCGCTGCCGGGCGAAGGTGAAGCCCTTCGGGGTCAGGCAGTCGCCCGAGTCGTACTGGCAGGAGTTCCAGCGGACCCGCTCGAAGTCGTCCGTGTCGTAGGGGGACTTCGACAGCGTGTTGAGGCCGCTGCCGATGCCCGCCCCGCCGCTGGTGGGGGTTCGGTACGGGTGGGCGGTGTCGGCGGCGTAGAGGCGGGCGTGGTAGTTGAAGTCCTCCTGGACGTGGACGATGTCGTACGCCTCGATCCGTCGGCCGATCTCGGTCGTGGCGGGCTCGCGGGGCGTCGGCGCGCTGGAGATGCTGTCGGGCAGCCCGGCGACGTTGTAGGTGAGCGCGCTGAACGTGCCCGAGTCGGCGGCCCGCGCCGGTGGCGCCGTCACGGTGAGTCCGGCGAGTGCTGCTGCCGCCGCCGTCAGGCAGGCGAGGAGTCGGCGCATGAAGGGCTCCCGGTGGTGGGGTTCGGGGTGGGCGTGGCGCCGGCCGGGACCGGGCGGACCTTTCCGCCC
>NZ_JBSGBF010000138.1:0-16376 GCF_053601115.1 Streptomyces sp. NPDC004788 | reverse complement strand
TCTCCAGGAGCGGGCCCTCGTAGGTCTCGCGGGAGACCAGGTTGTAGTGCGGCTGGGTTGTGCGCCGCACCGCAGCGCGCCGCAGCGCGCCGCTCCGCGCCGCACCGCACCGCAGCGCGGAGCGGCGCAGCGTGGCGCGGCGGCGTGCCTGCCGGGGGCCGATGCGCCGCCGCTCGGCCGGGTGCGGAGTGCCGCATTCCGGCCCCCGCGGGTCGCGGGCCTTCGGCTGTCCGCCACACTCTGATCATGACCGAGACAACGAGGCGTACGGCACTGGTTCTGGGCGCGGGCGGCGTGACCGGTGGGGGGTGGGAGATCGGGGTCCTCCAAGGGCTCGCCGAGGCGGGGACGGATCTCACGACCGCAGATCTGATCGTCGGAAGCTCCGCGGGCGCGGTCGTCGGCGCCCAGCTGGCCTCCGGTAAGTTGCCGCTCGACGGGCTGTACGAGAGCCAGCTCGGCGACCCGCTCGGCGAGTTGTCGGCGCGGCTCGGCTTCGGGCAGATCGTGAAGTACGCGCTGGCCGTGCTCCGGTCCCGTACCCCGGAGGAGTACGGGCGCCGGCTCGGCCGGCTCGCCGGCGCCGCCACCACCGTCGCTCCGGCCGTCCGCCGTCAGGTGATCGCCGGCCGGCTGGGTCCCGCCACCGCGTGGCCCGAGCGGCGGCTCGTGATCGCCGCCGTCGACGCCGACAGCGGCGAACTCGCCACCTTCGAGGGCACCGACGCGGGCGTCTCGCTCGTCGACGCCGTCACCGCCAGCTGCGCCATCCCCGGTGTCTGGCCCGTCGCCGAACTCGCCGGGCACCGCTACATCGACGGCGGCCTCCACTCCACCGCCAACGCCCACCTCGCCGCCGGCTACGAGCGGGTCGTGGTCGTCGCTCCCAACGGCGCCGGCAGCAAGGTCATCGTCTCGCCGGGCGCGCAGGGCGCCGCGCTCGCCGCGGCCGGGGCGCGGGTCGAGGTGATCACGCCCGACGCCGAGTCCAAGCGGGCGTTCGGCCGCAACCCGCTCGACCCGACCCGCCGGGCGCCCGCGGCCCGCGCAGGACGGGCCCAGGCCGCGGCCCATGCACAGGCCGTCGCGGCCCTGTGGGGACAATGAGGGAGTGAACGAGCACCCCGAGCACCACAGCCAGGACGAGCGGGACGAGCCGACGGAGTCGACCGAGTCCTCGGAGGCGACCGAGTCGTCGGAGGCGACCCAGTCGCCGGAGCCGACCGAGTCGTCGGAGGCGACCGAGTCGTCGGAGCCGACCGAGTCGATTCCCGTCGTCCGTGACGTCGACTGGGGCACCGCACGGCTCATGCCCGACGTGGACACCGAACGGGGCTGGCTGCTCACGGTCGACGGCGCGCCCCAGTCGTACGTCGACCTCGACGACCCGGTGCACCTGGAGTTCGAGTACGCCCAGCGGCTCGCCCATGTCGTCGACCGGGTCGCCGCGGAAGGCGCACCGCTCGACGTGCTGCACCTGGGCGGCGGGGCGCTCACCCTGCCCCGTTACGTCGCCGCCACCCGGCCCGGCTCCCGGCAGCACGTCGCCGAGGCCGACCGGGGGCTGCTCGCGCTCGTCGCCGAACACCTGCCGCTGCCGCCCGGCTCCGGCATCGAGGTCCACGGCGCCGATGCCCGCGCCTGGCTGGAGGCCGTGCCCGACGCCTCCGTCGACCTGCTGATCGGTGACGTCTTCGGCGGCTCCCGGGTCCCGGCCCACCTCACCTCCGTCGAGTACGCCCGCGAGGCCCGCCGCGTGCTGCGCCCGGGCGCCACCTACGCGGCCAACCTCGCCGACGGCGCCCCCTTCGCCTTCCTCCGCTCCCAGCTCGCCACCTTCGCCACCGTCTTCCCCCACCTCGCCCTCATCGCCGAACCGGCCGTCCTGCGCGGCCGCCGCTTCGGCAACGCGGTCCTGGTCGCCTCCGACGAGGAGATCGACACCGCCGGCCTGGCCCGCCGCACGGCGGCCGACCCCTTCCCGGCGCGAGTGGAGTGGGGCGAGGCGCTCGCCCGCTTCACGGGCGACGCACGGCCGGTGCACGACGCGGAGGCGGTGCCGTCGCCGGTGCCGCCGGAGGGCGCGTTCGGCATCGGCTGAGGCGGGGAGGCGGGGAGGCGGGGCCGAGGGCCGGTGTCGTTTCTCGCCCGGCTTGCTGAGCCGGCCCGATCCGGAGGGCAGCGCCGCCCGCCGTCCTGTGCGGCACCCAGGGCCGGTCTCGCGCCTCGCCCGGCTTGCTGAGCCGGCCCGATCCGGACGACAGCCTCGGCCCGGCGCCGCGCCCGCGCCCGTCAGCCCAGGTCCGCCGGCTCGCTCCGTACGCCGTGCTCGACGCCGCCCTCCGAAGCCGTCACCGGTTTCGTACGCCGCGTCAGGTTCCGTACGTCCGGCACCAGCAGCACCAGCGCCGTCACCACCACGATCAGCGCCGCCGAGCCCCACAACGCCGTGCCGCGGCCGAAGGCGGTCTCCGCGGGGCCGGCGAGGGCCGTGGAGAGCGGCAGCATGGCGGTGGAGCCGAACCAGTCGTAGGCGGAGACGCGGGAGAGCTTTTCCTCCGGGATCTCCTGGTGCAGCGCCGTCATCCAGGAGACGCCGAACCCCTCGATGGCGACCCCGCTGACGAACATGGCCACCGAGAGCCCCACCACGTCGAGCGGCACCGCGAGCGCCGCCGAGGGCAGCGCGATCGGGAAGACGCACAGCGTGCCCACGAGCAGCATCCGGCGCGGTTTCCAGCGGGCCATCAGGACCGCGCCGCACAGCGTGCCGACCCCGAACGCGGCGAGCGCGAGGCCCCAGGGCCGGGCGCCGCCGAGCTGGTCGCGGGCGACCAGCGGTCCGTACACCGACTCGGCGGCCCCCACCAGGGCGACCACGACGGAGAACTGGGCGACGATCGACCAGAGCCAGGGCCGGCCCACGAACTCGTCCCAGCCCTCCCGCAGATCGGCGAGCAGCCCACCGCCGGGCGCGCGCTCGGGAATGTGCCGGACGTCGAGGAAGGCGCGGAGCGCGCCCGCCACGGCGAACGCCGCCGCGTCCACGGCGAGCACCCAGCCGGGCCCGATGGCGGCGATGAGCGCGCCGCCGAGCGCCGCACCGCCGATGCCGGCGCCGTTCATCGCCATCCGGAAGAGGGCGAAGGCGCGGCCGGCCTGTTCGCCGCTGACGCTCGACATCAGCATGCCCTCGGCGGCCGGGCTGAAGAACGCCTGCCCCGTGCCGCACAGCGCGGTCAGCAGCATCATGTGCCACAGCCGGGCCTCGCCGGTGAGGACGAGGACGGCGAACACGGCCTGCGAGACGCAGTTGAGGGCGTTGGCGGCGACCATCACGCGGTGCCGCGGCACCCGGTCGGCGACCGCGCCGCCGATGAGCAGGAAGAGCACCAGCGGCAGGGTGCGCGCCATCGCCACCAGGCCCACGTCGCCGCCGTCGCCGCCGGACTGGATGACGGCGAACGCCGCCGCGATCAGGGCACCGTGGGTGCCCAGGTTGGTGACGATCGCGGCGGCGGTCAGGAGCAGGTAGTTCCGGCCTGCCCAGTCGGGTATCCGGTCGCGGATCACGACTCCGGTCCCGGCCCTGTCATGACTCCGGTCACGACTGCGGGGACGGGGCCTCGGGGGCCAGGCGCACGGTGGAGACGATCTTCTTGATGGTCTCGTCCGGCACCTCCTCCTTGACGCCCTTGGCGGCGTACAGCACGAAGGAGGAGAAGTCGCCCTTGGCGTTCTTGAACGAGAAGGCGACGGACTTGCCGTCCGACTCGCACTTGTTCCGCTTCTTGATGTTCGGGGCGACGGCCGTGGCCATGCTGCCCTGGAGTCCGGAAGCGGTGGTGAACGGCACGGCCTTGGTGATCTTGATCGTCCCCTTGGGCATGTGCTGGGCGTAGCCCGCCCACACCCAGTTGCCGGCCTCGTTGTAGGCCGCCTCCGCGGTGTCCTTGGCGCCCTGGCCGCCCTTGGTGCCGGCGGTGCTCAGGCCCCAGGTCTCCGGGGAACCGTCCTTGTTGGTGTCGTAGGAGCACCAGTTGCTCTTGAAATGCGCCGGCGCCGACATCGTGACGACGGGGGAGCCGTCGCCCTTCTTCTCGTCCTCGAAGAAGTTGATCGTGCCCGGCTTGGACAGCTCCCACTCCGGCGGCACGTCGAACAGCGTGCCGTACTTGGGGTTGTAGACGACCTTCCAGCCGGGGATCGTCGGCTGGTGCGACGCCTCGTCGCGCGGGTTGTCGAGCGACGGCGAGGCGGAGGTGGTCGGCGCCGAGCTCGCCGACTGGCTCGGCTTGGGGTCGTCGGCCTGGTTCTTCTTGTCGTCGTCCTTGCCGAGGACGAGCCAGCCGGCGACACCGGCCGCGGCGAGCACGGCGACGGCGGCGACGATCGCCACCACGGTGGTCTGCTTCTTCTTGCCGCTGCTGCCGTCACCGCCGCCCGGCTGGACGGGGCCCGGCATCGCGTACTGCGGCACGGTCGGCTGCTGGTACGGGTTCGGCTGGCCGTATCCGCCCTGCTGGGTGGGCTGCTGATACGGGTTCGGCTGGCCGTAACCGCCGGGCTGGCCCGGACCGGGCTGACCCGGCTGCTGGTACGGCCCGGGCTGCGCGCCCGGCTGCTGGTTGGGGTAGCCGTAGCCGGGCTGCGGTGCCGGCTGGGCGTACGGGTTCTGACTCTGGTCCTGCGGGTTCTGCTCGCCCCCGGGCGGCTGCTGTCCTGGCCACATGGGCCGTAACGATAGAGGTGCGGCCGGTGACAGGCTACGGCCGCCCCCGTACGGATGGCGGAACGGAGAGCGAAACGGATGGTGGAACGGATGGCGGAACGGGATGGCCAAGTCTGCTACTCGTGGGTAACATCACGGCTCATGAGCGCAGACCAGATGTCCGTCGGCGAGATGCTCGCCGCCACGGTGCCCATGGCCAGGACCCTCAACCTGGAGTTCCTGGAGACCACCCCCGAGCGTGCCGTGGTGCGCCTGCCGGACCAGGCCGACTACCACAACCACGTGGGCGGCCCGCACGCCGGAGCCATGTTCACCCTCGCCGAGTCCGCCAGCGGCGCCATCGTCCTGGCCGCCTTCGGCGACCAGCTCGGCCGGGCCGTGCCGCTCGCCGTCAAGGCCGAGATCGGCTACAAGAAGCTCGCCATGGGCGTCGTCACCGCCACCGCGACCCTGGGCCGCCCGGCCGCCGAGGTCGTCGCCGAACTCGACGCCGGCCAGCGCCCCGAGTTCCCGGTGCGGATCGACATCACGCGCGAGGACGGCGCCGTCACCGGCGAGATGACTGTCGTGTGGACCCTGCGTCCGAACAACTGAGCAGGGCCCGGAGCCGGGTTCCCTGAGGGGGGCCCGGCACGGCGTCGCCGAATCGGACGAACCGTCACGCATAGTGCGATCAGCGCATGATCGTCGGAATCGTGCCGGTCCGAAGGAGCGCCGCCGTGCCCCATGCCCCCACCCCGGAGCAGCAGCAACAGCGCGAACGGCCGGAGCCGTCGCGGCACGTGGCCGACCACGACGCGCAGGCCACGCCTCCCGTCACCGTCGTCGCCACTGCTTCCGTCACCGCCGCCACCCCTGCCCACAGCGCCGCCGCCCCTTCCCGCACCGCCGTCAGCTCGACCGCCGCCGCCCCTCCCCGTGCCGCCGTCAGCGCGACCGCTGCCGTCCTCGCTCGCGCATCCCGTCCGACCTCCCGGCGCCGGTTGCTGCTCGCCCTCGCCGGCGCGGCGGCCCTGACCGTCGCCCCCGCCCTGCCCGGCGGCGCCCGGGCCACGGCACACGGCCGACGGATCGCCACCGGACGGGTCTCCGAGCGGGTCGACCGGCTCCTCCAGCAGCTCACCCTCGACGAGAAGACCGCGCTGCTGCACGGACACCAGGACCCCCGTGGCCTCGGCCAGGCCGGCTACGTGCCCGGCGTGCCCCGGCTCGGCATCCCCGCCCTCCGGCTCGCCGACGGCCCCGCCGGCGTCCGCGTCCACGAGCCCGCCACCGCACTGCCCGCGCCCGTGATGCTCGCCGCCGCCTTCGATCCCGCACTCGCCCGCGCCTACGGCCAGGTCATCGGCCGGGAGGGCCGCGCCCTCGGCCAGGACGTGCTGCTCTCGCCGATGGTCAACCTCATCCGCACGCCCTACGCGGGCCGCAACTTCGAGACCTTCGCCGAGGACCCGCTGCTCTCCGCCGACCTCGTCGCCGCGGAGGTCCGCGGCATCCAGGCCGAGGGCCTGATCGCCACCGTCAAGCACCTCGCCCTCAACAACCAGGAACACGACCGGATGACCGTCGACGTCCGGGCCGGCGAACAGACCCTCCACGAGACCGAACTGCGCGGCTTCGAGGCCGCCGTCGCCGCCGGTGCGGGCGCCGTCATGGCCGCGTACAACAAGGTCGACGGCGTACACGCCAGCGAGAACCGCGCGCTCCTCGGCGACATCCTGCGCGACCGGTGGGGCTTCGACGGCTGGGTCATGAGCGACTGGGGCGCCGTCCACTCCACCGCCGCCGCGCTCACCGCCGGCTGCGACATGGAGATGCCGGGCGGCCGCTACTACGGGGCCGCGCTCGCCCGCGCCGTACGCGAGGGCCGCGTCGAACAGGCCGCCGTCGACACCGCCGTACGCCGGCTCCTGACCGTGTGCGAACGCTTCGGCCTGCTCACGGACGGGCCGGAGCCGACCGAGCCCGCCGCCCGGCCCGCGCGCGACGCGCCCGCCGGGGCCCGGCTCGCGCTGCGCGTCGCGCTCGCCGGGGCCACCCTGCTGCGCAACGAGGCCGGTGCGCTGCCGCTCACCGGTCCGGCCGCCCGTTCCCTCGCCGTCATCGGCCCCACCGGCGCCGTGCCGTTCGTCAGCGGCGGCGGCAGCGCCCATGTCGTCCCCGACGCCGCCGTCAGCCCCCTCGACGCGCTGCGCGCCCGGGCCGGTGACGGCGCCACCGTCACGTACGCCCTCGGCGAGGACCTCTACGGCAAGCCGTTCGCGCAGACCGGCGGCGCGCTCGCACCCGCCCGCTCCCTCGACGTCGTCGGCGTCGCGGCGGGCGAGACCTGGAGCTACGAGGGCACGCTCACCACCACCGTCGACGACGAGTGGAGCTTCTTCGTCCACTACAGCGGCCGGCGCCCCACGGTGCTGCTCGACGGCGCCGAACTCTTCCCCGTCCGGGCGGGCGTCGCCGAGTACTTCACCGGCGGGCTCGGCGGCCGCGCCGCCGACGGCCTGGAGCTGCGCCGTGCCGACCGCCGCCTCGCCGCCGGCGCCCACGTCCTCACCGTGGCCGCCGACGGCGGCGCCGAAGGACAGCTCTTCCGGCTGCGCGCCGCCGACGGGACCAGCCGGGCCGCCGACGTCACCGAGGCGGTCACCGCCGCCCGCGCCGCCCACAGCGTCGTCCTCTTCGCCTACGAGGACGCCACCGAGGGCCGCGACCGCACCGGCCTCGCCCTGCCCGGCCGCCAGGAGGCCCTGATCAGGGCCGTGACGACCGCCAACCCCCGTACCACCGTCGTCCTCAACACCTCGTCGGCCGTCACCATGCCCTGGCTCGACGCCACCGCGGCCGTGCTCCAGATGTACTACCCGGGCCAGGAGGGCGGACCCGCCACCGCCGCCGTGCTCTTCGGCGACGCCGACCCCGGCGGCCGGCTCACCCAGACCTTCCCGCGCTCCGCGGACGTCCATCCCACCGCCGGCGACCCGAGCCGCTACCCCGGGCAGGGCGGCATCGAGCAGTACGCCGAGGGCGTCCACGTCGGTCACCGCTGGTACGACGCCCAGGGCGTCACGCCGCTGTTCCCGTTCGGCCACGGCCTGTCGTACACCACCTTCGGGTACGGGGAACTCGACGTGGCGGCGGTCGGCGACGGGCTCCACGTCAGCTTCACCGTCGTCAACACCGGGCCGCGCACCGGCATCGACGTGCCGCAGGTCTACCTCGGCCCCTCGCCCGACCTCGCCGCCCTCGGCATCGACCAGCCGGTCCGGCTGCTCGCCGGCTACCGGCGGCTCCAGCTCGCCCCCCGGGAGCGCCGCCGGGTCACCGTCCCGGTCGCCGCGCGCACGCTGTCCTCCTGGGACCCGGCCCGGCACCGCTGGGTGCTCGGCACCGGGCGACGGCAGGTGTGGGTCGGGGCGTCCTCCCGCGAACTCCGGCTGACGGCGCGGGCCGAGGTCCCGGCGGCACCGGGCCGGGGCGGCGCTTAGCGCCCGCTTACCGCGGCCGGGGTAGGCTGCCCCGGATCGATTACGGTCGCCGAAACGGTCGCCGACACGGGAGAGGAACCCGCGTGCACGTCCAGGAATGGCTGGAGACGATCCCCGCGATCGCCGTCTACGCACTGGTCGGGGTGGTGATCGGGATCGAGAGCCTGGGCATCCCGCTGCCCGGCGAGATCGTCCTCGTGAGCTCGGCCCTGCTCGCGTCCCAGCACGGCCACATCAACCCGTACGTGCTCGGCGCCTGCGCCAGCGTCGGCGCGGTCGTCGGCGACTCCATCGGCTACGCGATCGGCCGCAAGGGCGGCCGGCCGCTGCTGACCAGGCTCGGGAAGAGGTTCCCCAAGCACTTCAGCGAGGCGAACATCGGCCTCGCCGAGCGCTCCTTCGAGAAGTGGGGCATGTGGGCGGTCTTCTTCGGCCGCTTCGTCGCCCTGCTGCGGATCTTCGCCGGGCCGCTCGCGGGCGTGCTGCGCATGCCGTACTGGAAGTTCCTGATCGCCAACGTCCTCGGCGGCGTGCTGTGGGCCGGCGGCACGACGGCCGTCATCTACACCGTCGGCATCGTCGCCGAGGCATGGCTCAAGCGCTTCTCGTGGCTGGGCCTGGTGCTCGCGGTCCTCATCGGCCTGGTGTCGATGCTGATCCTGAAGAACCGGGCCAAGAAGGCCGCCGCCGCCCACTCGGCGGCGGCCGGCGAGCCGGCGGCCGTCACGGAGCCGGCCGCCGCCGAATAGGGCCCTTCAGGGCCTACGGGACCACTCGTCGCCCCGGGACCACTCGTCGCCCCGGGGCCACTCGTCGCCCCGGGACCACTCGTCCCCCGCCGGGTCACTCGTCCGCGAAGGTCTCCGCGTGGGCCTTCGCGAGGTGCAGGTACATCTCCGCGTTGAGCCGGAGCCCCGCCTGCTCCTCCTCGGTCAGCGGGCGGCGCACCTTCGCGGGCACGCCCGCCACCAGGGAGCCCGGCGGCACCTGCATGCCCTGCGGGACGAGCGCCTGCGCGGCGACCAGCGAACCGGCGCCGATCCGGGCCCCGTTGAGTACGGTCGCGCCCATGCCGACGAGGACGTCGTCCTCGATGACGCAGCCGTGCACGGTCGCGTTGTGGCCGATGGTCACCCGCGCGCCGATCGACACCGGGAAGCCCGGGTCGACGTGGACCGTGCAGTTGTCCTGCACGTTGGTGTCCTCGCCGAGTTCGATCGGCCCGCAGTCGGCGCGCAGCACGGCGTGGTACCAGACGCTGGTGCGCGGCCCGAGGGTCACCTCGCCGAGCACCACCGAGGTCGGGGCGGTGAAGGCCGTCGGGTCCACCTGGGGCTCCTTGCCGCCCACGCCCTTGATCAACGCCCCTGAGATCTCTGACATCGTTCGCTCCTGCATCGCTGGCTGTGTCGGTCGCGCTCGGACCGCACCCTAGTCCGCGCTCATGACGGACATCACAGCGCACCGGTCTGATCAGCGACGACGCCGCCGACTACGGTGTCCGGGTGCCCCGGAACAGAAACACGTTCTCATCGCTGACCGCCTGGCGGCGCCGCGTCGTCGCCCGCGCACTGCAGGGCGGCTGGCGCCGGATCCAGCAGGCGGGCGCGGTCACGGCCGAGCACCCGGGGCGGCTGCGCTTCCGCCGGATCGGCGAGGGCACCCGGCTCGCGTTCCCGCAGGGCACGGTCTTCGGTGAGCGGTGGATCGAGATCGGCGCGTGCTGCATCATCGCCGAGCAGGTCACGCTGACCGCGGGCATGCTGCCCGACCTCGACCTGGGCACGGACACGGTGCTGACCCTCGGCGACGGCGTCGTCCTCGGCCGCGGCAGCCATGTCATCGCCGACGCGCCGATCACCATAGGCTCGGACACCTACTGCGGCCCGTACGTCTACATCACCTCGACCAACCACAGCTACGACGACCCCGACGTGCCCGTCGGGCGCCAGTGGCCCCGCTCCGAGCCGGTCGTCATCGGCCCCGGCTGCTGGCTCGGCACCGGCGCCGTGATCCTGCCCGGCGCCCGGCTCGGCCGGAACGTGGTGGTGGCCGCCGGAGCGGTCGTACGGGGTGAGGTGCCCGACCACGCGGTGGTGGCGGGCGCGCCCGCGAAGGTGGTCCGCTCCTACGACCCGGAGAAGGGCTGGCAGCCCCCGCTGCGCACGCCGGCGCCGCGGCCGATCCCGGACGGCATCACCCCGGAGCAGCTGGCGGCGCTCGCCGGACTCGACGAGCAGGGGCTGAACGACCTCGCGGAGCTGGAGCGCTGATCTCCGGAACGGAGTGACGGTGTGACGGTGTGACGGCGTGGCGGCGTGGCGCGCGTGGGTCTGCCGAGGCGGCGGTGTGACGGGGCGGCGGCGCTGCGGCGTCAGAGGCGCGGCGGCGCGGCGGCGTGAGGGGGGGCGACGGTCTGGCGTGTGAGGGCGTGACGGCGCGTCAGCCCGAGGCCAGCAGGACCGTGCCCACCAGGGCCAGGCCCGCGCCCGCGGCCTGGACCGCGCGGAGCCGTTCCTTGAGCACGCCGCGGGCGGCCAGCGCCGTGACCACCGGGTAGAGGCTGGCGAGGACCGCGGCGACGGTGACCGGACCGCGCTGGGCGGCCAGCGAGTAGGTGCCGTTCGCGGCGACGTCCGCGAGGCCCACGAAGGCCAGTGCCGGGAGCGCAAGGGCGACCGCCTTGAGGGGGCCGCCACCTTCCGGCAGGGCCTCGGGCCCGGGCAGGGCGCGGCCGCCGCGCCTGACGGAGAACCACAGGGCGCCGCCGCCCACGACGACATTGGTCACGCGCTGCACGAAGAGGGCGAGGAAAAGGCCGGTCAGAGTGGTGGACGCCGCGGAGATCAGGGACATCACCGCGCCGAAGCCGAAGGCCGCGACGAGGGTGAGGAGCACCGCCTGGCGCTGTACGGGCGCGCCGCGCAGTTCGGGGCCGCCGGCCAGGACGACTCCGATGACGGCCACCGCGATGCCGGCGAACTGGAGCAGCCCCGGCCGGTCGCCGAGGAGCAGGCCGACGCCGACGGGGACGACCACGCCGAGCGAGCCGAGCGGGGAGACCACGCCCATCGGGCCGAGCGCGAGGGCCCGGTAGAAGGCGAGCATCGCGGCGGGACCGACCGCGCCGGCCGCGACCGCGTACCAGAGCCGGGGCCCGGCCTCGTCGAGGGCGCCGGTGGCGAGGACGACCGAGCCGAGGACGACGACGGCTATGGACTGCGAGACGACCACGACGGTCAGCGCGGGGAAGCGGCGGGTGAGCAGCCCGCCGCCGAAGTCGGCGAGGCCCCAGAGCAGACTGGTGGCCAGGGCGAACACCGCCGTCAGTGCCGTCATCAGGGGTCCTCGCAGTACAGTGCAGTGAACAATCGGGTGCACCACACGGTAGTACAACCTATTGAACTCTGCCATTCACAATATTGGACGGAAAGTGTCGGACCTCGATCAGCTCACCCAGTCGCTCGCCCGCAACCTCAAGCGCTGGCGCAACGAACGCGGCTTCACGCTGGACGCCCTCGCCGCCAGGGCCGGGGTCAGCCGCGGCATGATCATCCAGATCGAGCAGGCCCGCACGAACCCCAGCGTCGGCACCACGGTCAAGCTGGCCGACGCGCTCGGCGTCTCGATCACCACCCTGCTCGACTACGAGCAGGGCCCCCACGTCCGGCTCGTGCCGCCGGAGCAGGCCGTACGCATGTGGTCCACCTCCACCGGCAGCCACACCACGCTGCTCGTCGGCACCGAGGCCCGCGGGCCCCTGGAGCTGTGGGAGTGGACCCTGATGCCGGGCGACGGCAGCGCCTCCGACCCGCACCCCGACGGCACCACCGAACTCCTGCACGTCACTGCCGGGACCCTCACCCTCGTCGTGGACGGAGTGGAGCACCCCATGCCGGCCGGCACCTCCGCCGTCTTCGAGAGCAACGTGCCGCACGCCTACCGCAACGACGGCGAGCAGACCGTGGAGATGACGATGGCCGTCTCCATCCCGCCCGCGCGCTGAGCCGAACGGCCGCCGCTGGAAGCCGACTTGCCGGCCCGCCGGCAAGGCCCGCGCCGAGCTCCCCGGAGCCGTCGTCCTGGAGGGCCCGGGCCCGGCGGCCGAGTAGCGTCAGGCCAGCCGCGGTATCTCGATGGCGGGGCAGCGGTCCATCACGATCTCGACCCCCGCCTCCCGCGTCCGCGCGTACGCCTCCACATCGACCACCCCGAGCTGGAACCAGACCGCCTTGGCGCCGATCCCGACCGCCTGATCGGCGACCGCGCCCGCCAGCTCGCTGTTCACGAACACGTCGACCACGTCCACCGGGAACGGGATGTCCGCGAGCGACGCGTACCCCTGCTCCCCGTGCACCGTCTCCGCCTTCGGATGCACCGGCACGATCCGCTTGCCGAACCGCTGGAGCGTCCGCGCCACCCCGTACGCCGCCCGGGCACTGTTGTTGGACAGCCCCACGATCGCCCACGTGTCGCCGCTCTCGGTGAGGATCCTGCGAACGGTCTCCTGGGTGCCGTACATGCGCTGCCTCCTGCGGGCGTGTGAGGTGGTCTGCCGGACCGTGCAACCACCGCGGTCACCAGGAGATTCCCGGGCGCGGACGAGCGTGCGCGAGCGCATAGGCTGGCGGGATGCAGGAGCAGTACCGCACGCTCGCCGGCGAGGGCGTCCACGAGACCGAGATCAACCGATCGCGCTTCATCTGCGCGCTGGCGCCCGTCGCCACCGAGGAGGAGGCGCAGGCGTTCGTCGCCCGGATCAGGCGCGAGCACCCGACGGCCACCCACAACTGCTTCGCGTACGTCATCGGCGCCGACGCCTCCGTCCAGAAGGCCTCGGACGACGGCGAGCCCGGCGGCACCGCCGGGGTGCCGATGCTCCAGATGCTGCTGCGGCGCGAGATGCGGTACGTCGCCGCCGTCGTCACCCGCTACTACGGCGGCGTGAAGCTCGGCGCGGGCGGGCTGATCCGCGCGTACGGCGGGGTGGTCGGCGAGGCACTGGACGCCCTGGGCACGATCACCCGGCGCCGCTACCGGCTCGCCACCGTCACCGTCGACCACCACCGCGCGGGCAAGCTCCAGAACGACCTGCGGTCCACCGGCCGGTCCGTCCGCGAGGTGACGTACGGGGAGGCCGTCACCATCGAGATCGGGCTGCCCGACGCCGATGTGACGGACTTCACGGCCTGGCTCGCCGACGCCACGGCCGGCGAGGCCACGTTCGAACTGGGCGGCGAGGCATACGGCGACGGGTGAGCCGGCGTCCGGGTCCGGCACCGCAGAGCCGGCCGGCGTTGTCGTACCCCACCGATACGCTCAGGAACCATGAGGCTTCTGCACACGTCGGACTGGCACCTGGGACGGTCGTTCCACCGGGTCGCGCTGCTCGACGCCCAGGCCGCGTTCCTCGACCACCTGTTGGCGACGGTGCGCGAGCGCGAGGTGGACGCGGTGCTGGTGGCCGGGGACGTCTACGACCGCGCCGTGCCCCCGCTCGCGGCCGTCGAGCTCTTCGACACCGCCCTGCACCGGCTCGCCGACGCCGGGGTGCCCACCGTCATGATCTCCGGCAACCACGACTCGGCCCGCCGCCTCGGCGTCGGCGCCGGCCTCATCCAGCGCGCCGGCATCCATCTGCGCACCGACCCGGCCGACGCCGGCACCCCCGTCGTCCTCGCCGACACCCACGGCGACGTCGCTCTCTACGGCCTGCCGTACCTCGAACCGGCCCTGGTCCGCGAGCAGTTCGGCGCCGAGAAGGCGGGGCACGAGGCCGTGCTCGCCGCCGCCATGGACCGGGTCCGCGCCGACCTCGCCACCCGGCCCGAAGGCACCCGCTCCGTCGTCCTCGCCCACGCCTTCGTCGCCGGCGGCGAACCCAGCGACAGCGAGCGCGACATCACCGTCGGCGGCGTCGCAGCCGTCCCCGCCGCGGTCTTCGACGGCGTCGACTACGTGGCCCTCGGCCACCTCCACGGCAGCCAGACCATCACCCGGCGCGTGCGCTACTCCGGCTCCCCGCTCGCGTACTCCTTCTCCGAGACCGACCACCGCAAGACCATGTGGCTGATCGAGCTCGGCGCGGACGGCGCCGTCGACCTCGCCGAGCGCGTCGACTGCCCCGTGCCCCGGCCGCTCGCCCGGATCCGCGGCCACCTCGACGACCTGCTCGCCGACCCCGCCCTCGCCCGCCACGAGGACGCCTGGGTCGAGGCCACCCTCACCGACCCGGTGCGCCCCGCCGACCCCATGGCCCGGATCTGCGCCCGCTTCCCGCACACCCTCAGCCTGGTCTTCGACCCCGAGCGCGGCGACGACGACTCCCTCCTCTCCTACGCCACCCGGCTCCAGGGCCGCAGCGACCAGCAGATCGCCGAGGACTTCGTCGCCCACGTCCGCGGCGGCGCGGGACCCGACGGCGCCGAGCGGACCGTCCTCTACGGGGCCTTCGACGACGTCCGGGTGGACGCGGCCGAGCGCGAGGTGAGCCGGTGAGACTCCACCGCCTCGCCGTCACCGCCTTCGGGCCCTTCGGCACCACCCAGGAGATCGACTTCGACGCCCTGTCGTCCGCCGGGCTCTTCCTGCTCCACGGCCCCACCGGTGCCGGCAAGACCTCCGTCCTCGACGCCGTCTGCTTCGCGCTGTACGGAGCCGTGCCCGGCGCCCGGCAGAGCCCCGGCGCCGGCCTGCGCAGCGACCACGCCGCCGCCGGCACGTACACCGAGGTCACCCTCGACCTCACCGTCGGCGAGCGGCGCCTGGAGATCACCCGCCGGCCCGCGCAGCAGCGCCCCAAGAAGCGCGGCAGCGGCTTCACCACCGAGAAGGCGCAGAGCTGGCTGCGCGAGCACGACGCCGGGACCGGTGAGTGGCGCGCGCTCAGCCGCTCCCACCAGGAGATCGGCGAGGAGATCAGCCAGCTCCTCGGCATGAGCCGGGACCAGTTCTGCCAGGTCGTGCTGCTGCCCCAGGGCGACTTCGCCCGCTTCCTGCGCGCCGACGCCGAGGCCCGCGGCAAGCTCCTCGGCCGGCTCTTCGACACCCGCCGCTTCGCGGCCGTCGAGGACCGCCTCGCCGAGCTGCGCCGGGTCGCCGAGCACGAGGTCCGCGAGGGCGACGAGCGGCTGCTCGCCCTCGCCCACCGGATGGCCCAGGCCGCCGGGGCCGGGAGCGCCGCGGACGTGACGGAGCGGCCCGGCGAACCCGGCCTCGCCGAGGCCGTCCAGACCCGCGCCGCCCTCGCCCGCAGCGAGGCCCGCGAAACCCTCGACATCGCCGAGCTGCGCGTCGCCGCCGCCGAGCGGCGGCAGGCCGAAGCCCGCGCCGCGCTCGACGTCGCCCGCGAACTCGCCGACCGGCAGGCCCGGCACGCCGACGCGCTGCGCCGCCAGGTGGAGCTGACCGCCCGCCGCCCGCAGCGCGACGACTGGCAGGCCGCCCTCGACCGCTCCCTCAAGGCCGACCGGGTCGCGCCCGCGCTCGGCCTGCGCGAGCACGCCGAGGCAGCCCACCGCACCGCGAACAGCGCCCGCGACCGGGCCCGCTCCGTGCTGCCGCCCGACCTCGCCGACGCCGGCGCCGAGCAGCTCTCCACGGTCGAGCGGCGGCTGCGCGAAGAGCTCGGCGCTCTGGCGTCCGCCCGCCGTGCCGAAGCGCGGCACGCCGAGATCACCGCCGAGCGCGCGAGCCTCGACCGGGAGGCCCGCGCCGACGAGGAGTTCCTCCAGGACGCCGCCGCCTGGCTGGCCGGCTGGGAGCCGCGCCGCGCCGTGCTGCGGCAGCGCATCGAGGCCGCCCAGGACGCCACCGCCCGCGCCGAACAGCTCGCCGGCCGTCTCGCCCCGGCCCGCCGCCGCCTCGCCGCCGCCCGCCGCCGCGACGACCTCGCCGCCGAACTCGCGGCCGCCCGGGAGCGGTTGACGACCGCCCGCGAGCACCGGAACGAGGCCCACGAGCACTGGCTCGACGTGAAGTCCCGCCGCCTGCGCGGCATCGCCGCCGAACTCGCCGCCGCCCTCGAACCCGGCGCCCCCTGCCAGGTCTGCGGCTCCGCCGCCCACCCCGCCCCCGCCCGCACCGCGAGCCACCCCTTGATCTCCGCGGTGCCCCGCGGCACCTCGGCGAACGCGAGCAGCCCCGGCACGAGGTCCTGC
>NZ_JBSGBF010000137.1:0-17426 GCF_053601115.1 Streptomyces sp. NPDC004788 | reverse complement strand
GCTGTGCGAGCCCCCGGTGTAGAGCACCGCTTTCGCGCCCACGTGCGCCGCGGCAAGCGCGTCGTCGGCCGCGTCCCCGATGACGACCACGCGCTGCCCCGTACGACCAGGTTGACGGGCAGGTCTCCGGCCTCCGGATCGCGGCCGTCGAGGACGGCGAGCAGGGCTGCCATGCCGCGCTCGCCGACGCGTTCGGCGGGGAGGCCGACGGTGGTGAGTTCGGGTTCGAGGGCGGTGGCGAGGGCCAGGTCGTCGAAGCCGGTGACGGAGAGGTCCTCGGGTACGCGCAGGCCGAGCCGGCGGGCGGCCTTGCAGGCGCCGGCGGCGAGGATGTCGTCGTCGCAGACGACGGCGGTGGGCCGGGGCCCGGGGCCGGTGAGGGCGCGCTCGGTGGCTTCGCGGGCGCCCTGGACGTCGAGGGGGGCCCGTACGGTCGTGACGGTGGCTCCGTGCAGGGTTTCGGCGAGGGCGGCGGCGCGGACGTCGAAGGTCCAGGACGGCACGGCCGAGGCGAGGTGCAGGAAGCGCCGGTGGCCGAGGGCGAGCAGATGGCCGGTGACCTGGCGCATGCCGTCGGCGATGTCGAGGTTGACGTGGGCGGCGGCGCCGCTGCCGGCGGGGTCGCTGTCGAGCATGACGAGGGGCAGGTCGGTGCCGCCGAAGGCCTGGAGGGCGTCGGTGGCCATGGAGGAGGCGATGACGCCGTCCAGGGCGGCCCGGGCGGAGGCGAAGGGGTCCTTGGCGGGGCCGATGCCGGCGGGGGAGGGGTAGAGGACCACGCCGAAGCCGTGCCGGGCGGCGACTGTGGCGGCGCCGGTGTAGACGCGGGCGAAGAACTCGTTGGTGAGCGCCGGGACGACCAGGAGTGCGGTGCGGGTGCGGCCGAGGCGCAGGTTGCGGGCGGCGAGGTTGGGGCGGTAGCCGAGCTGTGCGGCGGCTTCGCGGACGGCGCCGGCGGTGCGCTCGGAGACCCGGCCGCGCCATTTGTCGCCGAGGACGAGGGAGACGGTCGCCTGGGAGACCCCGGCCGCCGCGGCGACGTCCCGGCTGGTGGGGCGGCTCGCGCCGATCGGTTCCGGGCTGGACACGCGTACCTCCGCGGCGGCTTTCTGCAGGACCGTTTCATGCGCCCGGGGGTGGACCCGTGCGCTGCGGTCATGGTACGTATGACGGGTAACGTTATACGTAAAACCTCGGGCGGAGACCCCGGGAGGGGAGACGACATGGCCACCGAGGCCAAGGCCGGGGCGAGCGGCGGCTATCTCGACATCCTGCGCGCGCCGCATGCGGCGCGCCTGCTCGTCGGCACTCTCGTCGGCCGGCTCCCGAACGGCACCGGTCCCATCGCCATCACCGTCTTCACGCGCGCCGAGGGAGGCAGCTACAGCCTCGCGGGCGGCCTCATCGCCGTGTACGGCCTCGCGACCGCCGTCGGGCAGCCGCTGCTCGGCCGCGCCGTCGACCTCAAGGGCCAGCCCAGGGTCCAGCTGCCCGCCGCGGTCATATCCGCCTTCGGCATGGCCGCGCTGGCCGTCACCGGCATCGGCAACCTGTTCCTGGCCTACGCCGCCATGCTGGTGGCCGGGCTCTTCACGCCGCCCCTGGAGGGCGGGCTGCGGGCCCTGTGGCCGAGCGTCCTCGGCCGCGAGGACCGGGTCCACCGCGCGTACGCCATGGACGCCGTGGCCCAGGAGGTCATGTTCACCGTCGGGCCGCTGCTGCTGACCCTGCTCGTGGCGCTCTGGTCGCCCGCCGCCGCGCTCGTCGTCATCAACCTGCTCGGCGTCGTCGGCGCGCTGTCCGTGGTGCTGTCCAAGCCGTCCCGCGCCTGGCGCTCGGCGCCCCGCGAGGCCCACTGGCTCGGCGCGCTGCGCTCGCCCGGGCTGCTCGCCCTGCTGGGCTCGTTCTTCTTCGTCGGGCTCGCCCTGGGCTCCATCACCGTCGCCGCCGTGGCCTATGCGGACGACCGGGGCAACCAGGCCGTCTACGGCTGGCTGATGGCCGCGCTCGGTCTCGGCGCCCTGATCGGCGGCACGGTCTACGGGGCCCGGCAGTGGGCCGGTGCGCCCGAACGGCGGCTGCGGGTGCTCGTCCTGCTGCTCGCGCTCGGCTATCTGCCGCTGCTCCTCGTGCCCGGCCCGGTGGCCATGACCGCCCTCACCGCCCTGGCCGGTGTCTTCCTGGCGCCCGCGCTGGCGTGCGCCTTCATCGTGGTCGACCGGCACGCCCCCAGCGGCACGGTCACCGAGGCGTTCTCCTGGCTCGTGACCACCTTCGGCGTCGGCGCCGCCCTCGGCTCGGCCGTCTCAGGCCCGGCCGTCGAACTCGCGGGGACCCCCGCCGGTTTCGCCGTGGCCGGGATCGGCGGCTTCGTCGCCTTCCTCGTCCTCCTTGCCACCGGCCGGGTCCTCACGGCCGTCCCGGGGCCGCGACACGCCGTCAGCGGGGGTGCCGGGAGCGAGGGCGCGCGGGCCGGGCAGGCCGAAAAGAACGCGCACGCGCGGTAAATCGATCGGAACGGGGTCGTCGAACCCGGTTTCAGAAGAGGCCGTCAGGCGTAATGTTCTGACATGGACCGCCGCATTTTCGGGCTGGAGAACGAGTACGGCGTCACGTGCACGTTCAGGGGACAGCGCCGACTGTCTCCTGACGAAGTGGCGCGGTACCTCTTCCGCCGTGTCGTGTCATGGGGCCGCAGCAGCAATGTCTTCCTGCGGAACGGCGCCCGCCTGTACCTTGACGTGGGTTCGCATCCGGAATACGCAACTCCCGAATGCGACAACGTGGTCGAACTGGTCACGCACGACAAGGCCGGCGAGCGCATTCTCGAAGGACTCCTCGTCGACGCGGAACGCCGCCTGCACGAGGAGGGAATCGCGGGCGACGTCTATCTCTTCAAGAACAACACCGACTCCGCCGGAAACTCCTACGGCTGCCACGAGAACTATCTCGTCGCCCGCCACGGCGAGTTCTCCCGGCTCGCGGACATCCTCATTCCGTTCCTCGTCACCCGTCAGCTCATCTGCGGCGCCGGAAAGGTGCTGCAGACCCCGCGCGGTGCCGTCTACTGCGTCTCCCAGCGCGCCGAGCACATCTGGGAGGGCGTCAGCTCCGCCACCACCCGGTCGCGCCCCATCATCAACACCCGCGACGAGCCGCACGCGGACGCCGAGCGCTACCGCCGGCTCCACGTCATCGTCGGCGACTCCAACATGTCCGAGACGACCATGCTGCTCAAGGTCGGCGCCACCGACCTGGTGCTGCGCATGATCGAGGCGGGCACGGTGATGCGCGACCTGACCCTGGAGAACCCGATCCGGGCCATCCGCGAGGTCAGCCACGACATCACCGGCCAGCGCAAGGTCCGGCTGGCCAGCGGCCGCGAGGCCTCCGCTCTCGAGGTCCAGAGGGAGTACTTCGAGAAGGCGTCCGACTTCGTCGACCGCCGCGGCATCCGCAGCGGCACCGTCGCCCAGGTCCTGGAACTGTGGGGCCGCACCCTCGACGCCATCGAGGAGGAGCAGCTCGACCGCATCGAGACCGAGATCGACTGGGTCATGAAGTACAAGCTCATCGAGCGGTACCGGGCCAAGCACAACATGACCATGTCGCACCCGCGGGTCGCCCAGATAGACCTCGCGTACCACGACATCCACCGCCGCCGCGGGCTGTACTACCTGCTCCAGAAGAACGGGCAGGCGGCGCGGGTGTGCAACGACGTGAAGATCTTCGAGGGCAAGTCCGTGCCCCCGCAGACCACCCGGGCCCGGCTCCGCGGCGACTTCATCCGCCGCGCCCAGGAGCAGCGCCGGGACTTCACCGTCGACTGGGTCCACCTGAAGCTCAACGACCAGGCGCAGCGCACGGTGTTGTGCAAGGACCCGTTCCGGTCGGTCGACGACCGGGTGGAAAAGCTGATCGCCGGAATGTAGGACGCGTACGGCGATCCGTACCGTCGTTCGTACGGCTGCACTCCTCGGCCCCGCACGTTCCGCGTGCGGGGCCGACGGCATCACGGAGCGGTCCCCTAGAGTGTCCGGACAACTACTGTGCCGTCTGAGATCTGAGGAACCAGTGCGCCGACTTGCCGGCCTGCTCGTCGTCCCGCTGCTGCTGTTGACCACAGCGGCCTGCGGTGGCGACGACAAGGGCTCCGATTCCGGTTCGATGAAGAACGGGCTTCCCGCCATCACCGCGGGGGAGAAGTTCGGGGAGAAGCCGACCCTGGCCAAGGGTGTGGGCGACCCGCCCAAGGCCCTCAAGGTCAACGTCATCAGCGAGGGCACGGGCGCGGTGACGAAGAAGGGCGACGCGCTCCAGGTGAACTACCTGGGCCAGGAGTGGGACGAGACCACCCCCTTCGACAACAGCTTCGACCGGAAGCAGCCCTTCGAGCTGACGCTCGGCGGCGGCCAGGTCATCAAGGGCTGGGACCAGGGCCTGGAGGGCCAGAAGGTCGGCAGCCGCGTCGAGATCGGCATTCCGCCGGAGCTCGGTTACGGCGCGCAGCCGCCGGAGGGCATCAAGCCCAATTCCACCCTGGTGTTCGTGGTCGACATCCTGAAGGCCGTCACGATCCCGAAGTCCGCCGAGGGCACCGTCGTCGCCCAGGACGACAAGGACCTGCCGAAGGTCGGCACCAACACCGACGGCAAGCAGCCCTCGCTGACGGTTCCCAAGGTGAACCCGCCCACCAAGCTGGTCTCCAACTACATCCTGGAGTCCAAGGGCGAGGTCGTGAAGGACACCGACACGGTCGTCGTGAACTACGTCGCCGCCCTGTGGAAGGACGGCAAGGTCTTCGACTCGACCTACACCATGGGCAAGCCCCAGAACTTCCCGCTGGGGCAGCTGACCCTGAAGGGTCTCAAGGACGGCATCGCCGGCAAGAAGGTCGGCAGCCGCATCCTCATCGTGGCGCCGCCGTCCGAGGCGTTCGGCGACCAGGAGAAGCAGGGCATCCCGAAGAACTCCACGCTGGTGTTCTCCGTCGACATCCTGGCGAAGATGTAAGACTGTCCCGGTCGCGCGGGCCATCGTCCGCACGGTTCATCAGTATGAGGAGCACACTGCAGTGAGCATCGAGAAGCCCGAGGTCGACTTCCCGGGCGGCGAGCCGCCGGCCGATCTGGAGATCAAGGACATCTGGGAGGGCGACGGCCCCGTCGCCGAGGCCGGCAAGGACGTGCTGGTCCACTACGTAGGTGTGTCCTTCAGCTCCGGCGAGGAGTTCGACGCGTC
Organism: Streptomyces sp. NPDC004788; assembly: GCF_053601115.1. Classification (NCBI taxonomy): domain Bacteria; kingdom Bacillati; phylum Actinomycetota; class Actinomycetes; order Kitasatosporales; family Streptomycetaceae; genus Streptomyces; species Streptomyces sp. NPDC004788. The sequence goes on along the minus strand of NZ_JBSGBF010000137.1, from coordinate 12,185 downwards.
CTGGAACCGCGGCAACCCGCTGCCGTTCCGCCTCGGTGTCGGCCAGGTCATCCCGGGCTGGGACCAGGGCGTGCAGGGCATGAAGGTCGGCGGCCGCCGCCAGCTGGTCATCCCGCCGCACCTGGCCTACGGCGAGCGTGGCGCCGGCTCCGCGATCGGCCCGAACGAGACGCTGATCTTCGTCTGCGACCTCGTCGCCGTCGGCTAGGACCGGCCGGCACCGACCTGACGGATTCACGTCGGCACCGAGGACCCCCGCCCCCAGGGTGGGGGTCCTCGGGCGTTTGTCCCGGCTTTTGTCCGGACCGCGTGGAGCGGTACGGTCGGACGTCTCAAGAAGTTTCGAGAAGTCGAGAAGTCGATCCGAGTAGTCGATCCGAGAAGCCGAGACGGCAGAAGAGGGTGCGGGGCGTCGATGGCGATTGCCAAGGCCGAGCGGCTGATGAATCTTGCGCTGTGCCTGCTCGGAACCCGCCGGCCGCTGAGCAAGAGAGAGCTCCGCGGTTCCATCGAGGCGTACATGGAGGCGACGGGCGAGGACGCCTTCAACCGGATGTTCGAGCGCGACAAGGACGATCTGCGCGAGCTCGGTCTGGTCATCGAGACCGTCGAGAACCTGGACGGCGAGACCGGCTACCTGGCCCGCCGCGACTCCAACCGGCTGCCGCCCATCACCCTCGACGCCGAGGAGGCCGCGGCCCTGGGCCTCGCCGCCAAGGTCTGGCAGCAGGCCCGTCTGGCCGGGGCCGCCAGCGGCGCCCTGCAGAAGCTGCGCGCGGCGGGGATGCCGGAGGCGGAGGACTCGTACGACGACCGGCACAGCGCCCTCGAACCGCGCATCCCGGTCCACGAGGCCGCCTTCGAGCCGCTGATGCTGGCCTGCCGGGACCGCCGCCCGGTCGTCTTCGACTACCGCAAGGCCAACGCCGCGCGCCCCGAGACCCGGCAGGTGGAGCCGTGGGTCCTGGAGTGCTGGCGCGGCCACTGGTACCTGGCGGGCTGGGACCGGGACCGGGGCGCCGAGCGGGTCTTCCGGCTGTCCCGTATCACCGGCCGGGTGCGCTCCCGGGCGGGCGCCTTCACCGCTCCCGTGCCGGACGTCGTCACCGTCCGCGAGACCGTCGAGAGCTGGGCGGGGGAGACCGCCACCCGCTCGGCCCGGATCCGGCTGCGGGCCGGCTGCGGCTATCCGCTGCGCGCCCGCGCCCAGTCCGTGACCGAGGGCGCCGACGGCTGGGACGAGCTGGAGATCCCGTACGGGCACGGGCTGGACGCCTGGCTGGTGGAGTTCGGCCCGGACGTGGTCGTCCTGGAGCCCGCCGACCTGCGGGCCGACGTGGTGGACCGGCTGCGCGCCGTGGCCAAGGGCTGAGGGAAGAGGAACGACCGTGGCCGTCAACGCCATCGACCAGACGAGGCGCATGCTCTCCCTCGTCACCTATCTCCGCGAGCGTCCCGGCGCGCACGTCGCCGACGTCGCGCGTGCCTTCGGGATCACCGAGGACGAGCTGATCTCGGACCTGGACGTGCTGCCGATGTGCGGCACCAGCTTCCGCGGCGGCGACCTGCTCGACATCGACACCGACGGCGACCGCATCTGGTGGCACAATCCGGACGACGTCGCGGAGCCGCTGCGGCTCGCCGCCGACGAGGCGACCGCGCTGCTCGTCGCGGCGCGCGCGGTGGCGACGCTGCCGGGGCTGCGCGAGGGCGACCGCGAGGCGCTGCTGCGCGCCACCGCCAAGCTGGAGGCGGCGGCCGGCGAGGCGGCCGGCGCCAGCTCGCGGCTCTCGGTGACCTTCGAGTCCGAGGGCGGGGTCTTCGCCGAGGTCGACCGGGCGATCTCGGAGCGCCGCCGGCTGTGGCTGCGCTACTACTCGCCCGCGCGGGACGAGCTCACCGAGCGCGAGGTGGACCCGATCCGGCTGTTCGCCGTCGGCCACACCTATATGGAGGCGTGGTGCCGGCTCTCCGAGGCGCGGCGCACCTTCCGGCTCGACCGGGTCGCCGAGATCCGGATCCTTGACGCGCCGGCCGCGCCGCCGGAGATCGAGCTGAGGGACCTGTCGGAGGGGCTGGTGCAGCCGTCCGCCGAGGACCCGGAGGTCGTGGTGGAGGTCGGCCCCGGCGGCCGCTGGGTCGCCGAGTACTACCCGCACGACGTGGCCGAGGAGCTGCCCGACGGCGGTCTGCGGATCACCCTGCGCACCCCGGCGCCGGCCTCGCTGCGGCGGCTCGCGCTGCGGCTCGGCAGCGACGGGCGGATCGTGGGCCCGGCCGAGCTCGCGGACAGCGCGCGGGAGGCGGCGACGGCGGCGCTCGCCGCGTACGGGGGCTGACCGGCTGCCGACGGCAGGAGGAACGGCAGGGGGAACGGCAGGGGGAACAGGGGAACGGCAGGGGGAACGTGACGTTCCGGTGGCTCCGGACGCTGTTCCCAGTGAGACGCACCGGTGGCAGTGGGGAGAGTTGAGGGATATGTCCGTGATGTCCGGTCTTGTGGCGCCGATCGCCCCGGTTCTCTTCAAGGCCGCCTGCCCCGACTGCCGCGCCCGCTTCGAACTCTCCGCGGGCGCGCTGCGGCTCGCCATCGGCGCCAGTCGCCGCACCACCTTCTACTCCTTCACCTGCCCCGAGTGCGGCAGCGCCGTCCGCAAGCCCGCCGGTGAGCGGATCGTCGAGCTCCTCACCGGCGGCGGCGTGAACACCCTGCGCCTGCACACCACCGGCTGAGGGACCGCCCGGCGGCCGCCCACCCGCGCAACCCTTAGGCTCGACCCATGTTCTGGCCCATGCTCGCCATCGCCCTCGGCTTCCTCGGCATCGCCGTCCTCGGTGTCCTCGGCATCAAGGTCTTCCTGGAGGCCCAGCGGCTCGGCCGTCAAGTGGCCCGCACCACAGAGCGCATCCACCAGGCCGCCGAGGAGCTGGAGCGCGCCGCCGGCGACCTGGCGCGAACGGGCCGGACGCTGCCCTGACTTCGCTCATCCTGCGGCGGGCGAGCGGCGCGGGGGGACGAAATCGCTCGTATGCACGCCCATTGCCGCCCGTTTACTCCTGCGGGTTACGATCGCATGCAGCGCGGTGGACGGACGCCTGTCCGGCCGTCCGGGCACGTACGTTCCATGTCGCCTCGGTGAAGAAGGTAAACAGCTATGGGTAGGCTCGGCCCCACCGAGATCATTCTGATCCTCGTCGTCGTCATCCTGCTGTTCGGCGCGAAGAAGCTGCCGGAGATGGCCCGTTCGCTGGGCAAGTCCGCCCGCATCCTCAAGAGCGAGGCCAAGGCGATGAAGTCGGAGGACCAGCAGAGCGCCCCCGCCGACGCGCAGACCGCTGCTCAGGACCAGGCCGCGCCCCGCACCATCCAGGCCGCTCCCGGCGACGTGACCAGCTCGCGTCCCGTGACCGAGCCCACCGACACCACCAAGCGCTGAGCCGGCCCGCCGCAGCCGCCGCACAGCGCGGCGGCTGCCGCACGAGATGAGGACGTGGGTTGCTCAAGTCTGCCCGCAAGCAGGAGAAGGACCCCGAGGGCCGCATGCCCCTCGTGGAACACCTGCGTGAACTTCGCAACCGCCTCGCGAAGGGCCTCCTGGCCGTCGCCGCGGTCACCATCGTGGCCCTCGTGTACAGCGAGGAGATCATGACCTTCCTGACCCGGTCGGTGCCCAAGTGCCCGCCGGGCGTCACCAGCGACGGCGGAAACTGCGCGATCGTCTCCTTCAACACGCTCATGGCGCCGTTCAGCACCACGATCCAGGTCTCCCTCACCACGGGCCTCGTCGTGGCGAGCCCCGTCTGGCTGTACCAGCTCTGGGCCTTCGTCGCGCCCGGACTGCACAAGCACGAGAAGAGGTACACGTACCTCTTCACCGGCGCCGCGGTCCCGCTCTTCGCGGCCGGCGCCTACATCGCGTACCTCATCCTGCCCGTCAGTGTGAAGGTGCTCATCAGCCTCACGCCCGACGGCTCCGCCAACATCCTCTCGCTCGGTGACGTCCTCGACTTCACCCTGCGGATGGTGCTGGTCTTCGGCCTCGCCTTCGAGCTGCCGCTCGTGCTCGTGATGCTGAACCTCACCGGCGTGCTCAGCGGCCGCCGCATGGCCCGCTGGTGGCGCGGCGTGATCATGGGCGTCTTCATCTTCGGCGCCGTGATCACCCCGACCACGGACCCGGTCGGCATGCTCGCCCTGGCCGGCCCGATCAGCATCCTCTACTTCGGTGCCGTCGGTATCGCGCTGCTCAACGACAAGCGGCGCGCGCGCAGGAACCCCGACGCCGCACTCGACGACGACGAGGCGTCCGAGCTGGACCTCACGCCCGAGCCCATCGGCCCGACCGAGACCGTGCCCGCCGCCCGGGCGCTGCCCGGCCAGGCGACCGGTGAGCAGGACGCCGCGGGGTCGCAGCGGCTGAACGGCTACGACGACATCACCTGACCGCGGCACCCCGGTCGCCCGGCCGTCATCACCGGATCATCACCACGTGATCGCGAACAGTCCCCCCGGATTTCCCTCCGGGGGGACCGCCGTATCCCCGGAATCCAAGCCGCTCGATAAAGATCGCGTCACTGTCAGAGGTGGCGGGTAGGCTCGACAACAAGATGACAGAGGACCTCACACCAGCCGAAGCGTACGCAGCCGCCCGCGCCCGCAACCGCGAGCAGGCCACCGCGCTGGCCCCCTTCCGCGAGATGTACGACTTCGGCCTGGACCCCTTCCAGATCGAGGCGTGCCAGGCCCTCGAAGCGGGCAAGGGCGTGCTCGTCGCCGCTCCCACGGGCTCGGGCAAGACCATCGTCGGCGAGTTCGCCGTCCACCTCGCCCTGCTCCAGGGCCGCAAGTGCTTCTACACCACGCCCATCAAGGCGCTCTCCAACCAGAAGTACGCCGACCTCGTCAAGCGGTACGGCCACGACAAGGTCGGTCTGCTCACCGGTGACAACAGCGTCAACGGCGACGCCCCGGTCATCGTCATGACCACCGAGGTCCTCCGCAACATGCTGTACGCGGGCTCCCAGGCGCTCTCCGGCCTCGGCTACGTGGTCATGGACGAGGTCCACTACCTCTCGGACCGCTTCCGCGGCGCCGTCTGGGAGGAAGTGATCATCCACCTCCCCGAGTCCGTGACCCTGGTGTCGCTCTCCGCGACCGTGTCCAACGCCGAGGAGTTCGGCGACTGGCTGGACACCGTGCGCGGCGACACCGAGGTCATCGTCTCCGAGAGCCGCCCCGTGCCGCTGTGGCAGCACGTCCTGGCCGGCCGCCGGATGTACGACCTCTTCGAGGAGGAGACCGACCACGGCGGCCGCGGCGCCTCCCGCCGCGAGGTCAACCCCGACCTGCTGCGCCTCGCCCGCACCGAGAACTCGCGCACGTACAACCCGCGCGACCGGCGCCGCGGCAAGATGATCCGCGAGGCCGACCGCGAGCGCGAGCGGCGCCAGCGGTCCCGGATCTGGACGCCGGGGCGCCCCGAGGTCATCGAGCGGCTCGACGCCGAGGGACTCCTCCCCGCGATCACCTTCATCTTCAGCCGGGCCGGCTGCGAGTCCGCCGTGCAGCAGTGCCTCTACGCGGGCCTGCGGCTCAACGACGACGACGCGCGCCGCCGGGTCCGCGAGATCGTCGAGGAGCGCACCGCCGCCATCCCCGACGAGGACCTGCACGTCCTCGGCTACTACGAGTGGCTGGAGGGCCTGGAGCGCGGCATCGCCGCCCACCACGCCGGCATGCTCCCGACCTTCAAGGAGGTCGTCGAGGAGCTCTTCGTCCGCGGCCTCGTCAAGGCGGTCTTCGCCACCGAGACCCTGGCGCTCGGCATCAACATGCCGGCCCGGTCCGTGGTCCTGGAGAAGCTCGTCAAGTGGAACGGAGAGCAGCACGCCGACATCACTCCCGGCGAGTACACCCAGCTCACCGGCCGTGCGGGCCGCCGCGGCATCGACGTCGAGGGCCACGCCGTGGTGCTGTGGCAGCGCGCCATGGACCCCGCGCACCTCGCCGGGCTCGCCGGCACCCGCACCTACCCGCTGCGCTCCAGCTTCAAGCCCTCGTACAACATGGCGGTCAACCTGGTCGACCAGTTCGGCCGGCACCGCTCGCGCGAGCTCCTGGAGACCTCCTTCGCCCAGTTCCAGGCCGACCGCTCGGTCGTCGGGATCTCCCGGCAGGTGCAGCGCAACGAGGAGGGCCTGGCGGGCTACCGGGAGGGCATGACCTGCCACCTCGGCGACTTCGAGGAGTACGCGCGGCTCCGCCGCGAGCTCAAGGACCGCGAGACGGAGATCGCCCGGCAGGGCGCCGCCCAGCGGCGCGCGCAGGCCGCGGCCTCGCTGGAGCGGCTCAAGCCCGGCGACGTCATCCACGTGCCGACCGGCAAGTTCGCCGGTCTCGCCCTCGTCCTCGACCCGGGCGTCCCGGCCGGGCGGACCAACGGGCACCGCGGCTTCGACCACTACGACGGGCCGCGCCCGCTCGTGCTCACCGCCGAGCGGCAGGTCAAGCGGCTCGCCTCGATCGACTTCCCGGTGCCGGTGGAGCCGCTCGAGCGGATGCGGATCCCGCGCTCCTTCAACCCGAAGTCCCCGCAGTCCCGCCGCGACCTCGCCTCCGCGCTGCGCAGCAAGGCCGGGCACATCAACCCGGAGCGGCACCGCAAGCAGCGTTCGGCCGCCGCCGACGACCGCGAGATCGCCCGGCTGCGCACCGAGATCCGTGCCCATCCCTGCCACGGCTGTGACGAGCGTGAGGACCACGCCCGCTGGGCCGAGCGCTACCACCGGCTGCAGCGGGACACCAAGCAGCTGGAGCGGCGCATCGAGGGCCGGACGAACACCATCGCCCGCACCTTCGACCGGATCGTCGCGCTCCTCACCGAGCTCGACTACCTGCGCGACGACGACGTCACCGACAACGGCAAGCGGCTCGCCAGGCTCTACGGCGAGCTCGACCTGCTGGCGAGCGAGTGCCTTCGCGAGGGCGTCTGGGAGGGGCTCAACCCGGCCGAGCTGGCCGCCTGTGTCTCCGCGCTCGTCTACGAGGCCCGGCAGTCCGACGACGCCGTGGCGCCGAAGCTGCCGACCGGCAGGTCCAAGGCGGCGCTCGGCGAGATGGTGCGGATCTGGGGCCGGCTCGACGCGCTGGAGGAGGAGTTCAGGCTCCACCAGGCCGAGGGCGTCGGACAGCGCGAGCCCGACCTGGGCTTCGCCTGGGCCGCCTACCAGTGGGCCTCCGACAAGGGGCTCGACGAGGTGCTGCGCGAGGCCGAGATGCCGGCCGGCGACTTCGTCCGCTGGTGCAAGCAGGTCATCGACGTGCTCGGACAGATCGCGGCGGCCGCCCCGAGGGAGAACAGCACCGTCGCGAAGAACGCGCGCAAGGCGGTGGACGCGCTGCTGAGGGGTGTGGTGGCGTACAGCTCGGTGGGCTGACGACGAGTCGCCGGAAGGGGCTTTTCCACAGGGGCTTTTCCACAGGTCTGGCGGAGTGTCAGTTCCTTCCGCTTCCATGGTCTTGAGACAGGCCAGGCAAGTCCTGCGGAAGGAAGAGAACGTGACCACGCAAGCCGGTCCGTCCGCCGTCGGTGCGGCACAGCCGAAGGCGGACGGACGGAAGACCGTACCGGGGCCGCGCGGTGTCCCGGTGCTCGGGAACGTGCCGGAGTTCGGCAAGGACCCGCTCGCCTTCTTCGAACGGCTGCGTGAGCGGGGGGACTTCGTCCGCTGGCGGTTCGGACCCGGCCCCGCGCTGTTCATCGCCCATCCCGAGACCATCGGGGAACTCCTGACCGAGGTCGAGCGGACCTTCGACCAGCCCGACCTCGGCATCGCCGTCCGTATGCTCCTCGGCGACGGGGTCGTGGTCGCCAAGGGCGCGGACTGGCGGCGCAAGCGCTCCCTGGTGCAGCCCTCGGTGCGGCCCCGGCAGGTGAAGGCGTACGCGGCGACCATGGCCGAATGCGCGGTCGACGCGGCCGGGCGGTGGGCCGACGGGCAGCGCGTCGACGTCAAGCGGGAGATGACCGCACTCACCCAACTCATCGCCGTCCGCACCATCTTCGGCGCCGACACGGCGGCCGACGCCGAGTCCATCGGCCGCGCCATGGACGTGGCGCAGCAGGAGATCGGCGCCGAGTTCAGCGGCATCGGCGCGATCCTGCCGGACTGGGTGCCCACGCCCGGGCGGGCCCGCATCAGGCGGGCCGTCGCCGTCATCGACGCCGAGGTGGCCCGGGTCGTCGCCCGCCACCGGGACGGCGACAGCGACCGCCCCGACCTGCTCAGCCGGCTCCTCGCCGCGCGGGACGAGACCGGCGCGCACCTCTCCGACCGGGAGATCCGCGACGAGACCGTCACGCTCTACATCGGCGGCCACGAGACCACCAGCTCGACCCTCGTCTGGGCCTGGTACCTGCTCTCGCGCTACCCGCGCGTCGCCGAGGCGCTCGGCGGCGAGCTCGACCGGGTGCTCGGCGACCGCGACCCCGGCTTCGACGACTACGCCGAACTCGCCTACACCCAGGCCGTGGTGAAGGAGACCCTCCGCCTCTACCCCGCGATCTGGCTCCTCACCGGCACGGCCAAGGAGGGCGCCACCCTCGGCGGTGCCCCCGTCCGCCCCGGCACCCGCGTCTGGTCTAGCCAGTGGGCCACCCACCGCGACCCGCGCTGGTACCGCGACCCGCTGGAGTTCCGCCCCGAGCGCTGGCTGTCGCCGAAGGACGGCGGGACGGAGGGCGAGAACGAGGAGATACCGGAGTACGCCTGGTACCCCTTCGGCGGTGGCCCCCGCGTCTGCCTCGGCACCCGCTTCGCCATGGTCGAGGCGGTTCTGATCCTGGCCGTCGTCGCCCGCCGCTTCCGTCTGGACCTCGACGCGGACGAGATACGTCCGGTGCCGGGGCTGACGCTCCAGCCGGACCGGGAGGTCCTCGCGACCGTGCGGGCGCGCTAGGGGGCGAGACACCGCCCTAGGCGGGGCCGGTCAGACCAGGCGCCGTGCGAGGTCGGCCAGGTCCGCGGCGCGGAGCACCCGGTCGCCGAAGCCCGGCAGCGGCACGTGCAGGGGTTCGGTCCAGCGGGCGGGGACGGCGTCCGGGCCGTGGACCGCGCCGGCGAGCATGCCGGTGACGGCGGCGACGGTGTCGGTGTCACCGCCCAGGTCGATCGCGGCGGCGACAGCGGTCTCGTACGAGTCGGTGGTGCGCAGCGCCCAGAGGGCGGAGCCGAGGCAGGGCCAGACGGCGCCGTTGAACTCGGTGGCGTCCTCGGGGCGCCAGTCGGGGGCCAGGACGGCGGCCCAGCGGTCCCGGTGGGCGTCGGCGACCTCGGCGAGGGCGGCGGGCACGGTCGCGAGCGGGTCCTCGCCGAGGAGGGCGACGCGGACCAGCTCGTGGAGCACCGCGGTGCCTTCCCAGGCGGCGGGGTCCCCGTGGGTGAGGGCGGCGATCCGCCGGCCCGCCTCCATGGTGGCGGCGCGGCCGGCGGCGGCGAAGTGCACGGCGGGGGTGGCGGCCCGCATCAGCGACCCGTTGCCCGCGCCGCGCCCGTTGACCTGGAAGTGCAGGTCGGCGGCGGTGTCCCAGGGGTCGCCGCCGAGGAGCACCGCCTCGGTCTGCAGCCCGATGTCCTTGGGTTCGGCCTGCGCCCAGCGGCGGAAGCGGCCGAAGAGGTCCCGCAGGTCGAGCCCGCCCCGTTCGAGGAGCGAGTCCGCGACGAGCACGGCCATCTGTGTGTCGTCCGTGGCCTCGCCCGGATCCCAGCCGCCGCCCCCGCACATCTCGCCGGCGCCGTCTGGAAACCGCTCCCGGAACGCCCCCGGGAGCCCGAACTCGAAGGGTGCCCCGAGCGCGTCGCCGACGGCGGAGCCCAGGACGGCTCCGACGGCCCGGTCCTCGTATCGCATGAGGGGAGGCTACAGCCGGGCCGGCTGGGCGGTGCGGGCCCGGCGCACGGCGCGGAGGGGTAGGAAGAGGAGGAGGGCGACGGGGGACAGGAGGATGGTCAGGACGAGGAGGGGGCCGGTGAGGAAGGGGGAGAGGGCGAGGCGGCGGGACTCGCGGTAGATCCACTGGCCGAGGAGCAGGTCCCAGGCGATGACCTGGGCCCACAGGGCGGCCGCGCCGTTCGGGAGGGCGGTGAGGGTCTGGAAGACGGGCAGGTCGGGGCGGGTGACCGCGGTCCAGAGCTCGGGGAGGACCGGGGCGGCGAGGAGGAGGTAGACGGCGAGGACCGGCAGGACGGTGAGCGGGGAGGCGGCGACGCGGTCGGTGACGCGACGGCCGGGGGCCAGGATCATCAGGAGCCAGAACGGCGCCGCGAGGAGGAAGGTCAGGTCGAAGAGGAGGGCGGGGTCGGTCATGCGACGAGCTCCAGGCTGCGCGGGGTGCGCAGCGCCAGGGCCGCGCACGTGAGGGTGAGGGCGGCGATGACGGCGGCCGCGGTGAGGGTGGTGGCGTCGGGGGAGAGGAGCGGCTGGCCGCGCAGGGCCTGCCAGGTGACGAGGGCGAAGGTCGCGGCGTACGAGCCGGCGGCGACCAGGACCAGGCGCAGCCGGACGCGGTCGTCGGCGAGGCGGGCGTAGCGCGGGGCGAGTGCGGCGAGCACGAGCAGGACCAGCGGGACGAGTTGCAGCGCGTGCATGCCGAAGAAGTGGGCGATGCGCAGGTCGCCGCCGGTGGTGGACCAGCCGGTCAGCGGCAGGCCGGGGCCGCCGTCGGGCACGCCGACGCTGTGTGCGCCGAGGACCGGCGGATGGGGCTGGGCGAGCTGTTCGGGCCTGGGCCGCACCATCAGGAAGCCGACGGCGGCGCCCGCCAGGGCGATGAGCGAGGAGAGTCGCACGGCCCAGGCGGTGGCGCGGTCCAGGATGCGGGCGCGCAGCAGCAGGACGGCGATGAGGAGAGCGGCCAGCCACAGCACGACGACGGTGAGGCCCATGACCTGGAAGACGGCCGTGTCGAAGGGCGTCGCGTTGTTGAAGTGGCTGCGCTTGCCGCGGATGACCTGGCCGGTGATCAGCACCATCTCGACGACGCTGGCGACGGTGAGCACGGTCCCGGCCCACCAGCCGACCCGCCTGGCCCGGGCGCCGGGCAGCAGGGAGAGCATCCAGGCGAGCGAGAGCCCGTACGCGATGAACGAGAGCGAGAACTTCAGCGGCTTGGCCCAGATCGGGGCGCCGACCAGGACGCGGTCGTCGAGGACGAGTCCGGCCGCGGAGACGAGCGCGAGGCCGGCCATGGAGGCGACGAACCAGACCAGGGGCCGGTGGAGCGTGCGGAGTCGTGGTGCCGAGAGCTGCGGTGCCGAGGACATGGATCCCCCCGTGGGATGCGAATGCGTCTGCGGAATGGATAGTGGCACTTCCCGCTATCCGATAGCGTCACTATCTATGATGGAGGGGTCGGTCGGCAAGACCGGAGTCCGACCGGAAAGGTGAACACGCGGTGCGCATCGGAGAGTTGAGTCGTAGGACCGGGGTGTCCGTGCCCACGATCAAGTACTACGTACGGGAAGGGCTGCTGCCCGCCGGGCAGTTGACCAGCCCCAACCAGGCCTCGTACGGGGAGACGCACGTCCGGCGGCTCCGTCTGATCCGCGCCCTGCTCGATGTCGGCGGACTCTCCGTGGCGGGCGTCCGTGCCGTCGTCGCCGCCGTCGACGACGAGGAGCAACCGCTGCACAAGATCATGGGCGAGGCGGCGGAACGGCTCGGGCCGCGCTACGACAGCGCGGGGGACAAGGACGCGCCGGGCGACGAGCCCGCCGAGGAACCGCCGCCGTCCCTGGTCGCCGCCCGGGCGAAGGTCGCCGAGCTGATCGCCCGCCGCGGCTGGCACACCGACCCCGGGGCCCCGCAGTCCGAGGCCCTCGCGTTCGCCCTCGCCGCCCTGGAGGACGTCGGCCACGGCGGCTTCGCCGAACTCGTCGACGCCTACGCCGACGCCGCCGAGCGCGTGGCGCACGCGGACCTCGACTGGGTCGCCCACAACGTCGTCCGGGAGGAGCTCGTCGAGAGCGTGGTCATCGGTACGGTCATGGGCGACGCGGTGTTCTCCGCGATCCGGCGGATGGCCCATGTCGACGCCTCGGACCGGCTCTTCGGCACCGAGCGCTGACCGGGGAAGGGCCGCGGAAAGCCCCAGGGGGCGGAGGCGCCCCGCCGCCCCCCCCAGGGG
>NZ_JBSGBF010000136.1:0-17534 GCF_053601115.1 Streptomyces sp. NPDC004788 | reverse complement strand
GCCCCCCCCTGTTTGTTTTTGGGGGTGGGGGCGCCGCCGTATTGTCTAAGTGTCTAGTGACTCCTAAGGAGCTGCCCCCATGACCATGCCCGTCGTCCATTCGCTGCGCGAGCAGATCCGCGAGCACATCGTGGAGGGCATCGTCAGCGGCCGCTGGAAGCCGGGCGAGCGCATCGTGGAGCGGCGGATCGCGACCGAGCTGGAGGTCTCGCAGACGCCGGTGCGCGAGGCGCTGCGCGAGCTGGAGTCGCTGCGGCTGATCGAGTCGGCGCCCAACAAGGGCGTCCGGGTGCGCAATCTTTCGGCCGCGGACCTGGAGGAGAGCTATCCCGTCCGGGCCGGTCTGGAGCAGATCGCGGCGGAGCTGGCGGCCGGCCGTCTGGCGGCCGACTGCTCGGCCCTGGAGCCGCACGTGACGGCGCTGTACGAGGCGGACGCGGCCTCGGACGGCACGGCGCAGGTGCGGCACACGGTGGCCTTCCACCGGGAGCTGGTGAAGGCGGCCGGAAACAGCGTGCTGCTGCACACCTGGGAGGGCCTGGGGATCGAGGTGTTCACGGCGCTGTCGATCCGCTGGCTGGGCACGGTGCAGAAGTCGTACGCGGAGGAGCACCAGGAGCTGGTGGAGGCGTTCCGCCGGGGCGACCCGAACATCGGGGCACTGGTGAAGGCGCACGTCCTGGGATGCGCGCCGAGGGCGTGATACGGCCAAGGGGTCGATGATCCCGGCCACCGGATCGATCATCCACGCCACCGGATCGATGAGCGGGTCCGCCTCCGGGCGGGCCCGCTCATGTGTGCGAGGGGCACCTCAGAATGAGAGCCCACCTGCGAAAACAAGGCACCGGGTGCCCTTCCTCGCGGCACCCTGTGCCGACTTTGGTGCTCGGGGCATCTTTTTCTTGGCGAAGCTTTGATCGATCATCGATCGACGGCTTACAGTCTTCGGCGGGCCGTACCCCGGTCCACGCCCTGTCCTGCCAGACAAGGCCGATTTATCTCCACCCCCACCTGTCCGGAAGGCGGCGATCATGACCGATCCCGTAGGCAAGATTCCGAGCGAGCTCGACCAGCTCCCGGACCGTGACACCGAGGAGACCGCCGAGTGGGCGGCCTCCCTCGACGCCGTCACCAAGGCCGCCGGCCCCCACCGGGCCGCCTACCTGATGCGCCGTACCCTCCAGCACGCCGACACGGCGGGCCTCGCCCTGCCGAAGCTCCTGGAGACGGACTACCTCAACACCATCCCCACCTCCGCCGAGCCCGTCATCGACGGCGACGAGGAGATGGAGCGGAAGATCACCGCCTGGAACCGCTGGAACGCGGCCGCGATGGTCACCCGCGGCGCCAAGCACGGCGTCGGCGGTCACATCGCCACCTTCGCCTCCGCGGCCTGGCTCTACGAGACCGGCTTCAACCACTTCTTCAAGGGCAAGGAGGGGGACGGCTCCGGCGACCAGCTCTACATCCAGGGCCACGCCTCCCCCGGCATCTACGCCCGCGCCTTCCTCGACGGGCGCCTGAACGAGGCCCACCTCGACAACTTCCGGCAGGAGTCCGGCGGCAACGGCCTGCCCTCCTACCCGCACCCGCGCCGCCTGCCCTGGCTGTGGGAGTTCCCGACCGTCTCCATGGGCCTCGGCCCGCTCTCCGCGATCTACCAGGCGCGCTTCAACCGCTACCTGACCAACCGCGGCATCAAGGACGTCTCCGCCTCCCACGTGTGGGCCTTCCTCGGTGACGGCGAGATGGACGAGCCCGAGTCGACGGCGGCACTCGCACTCGCCGCCCGCGAGGGTCTGGACAACCTGACCTTCGTCATCAACTGCAACCTGCAGCGCCTCGACGGCCCGGTCCGCGCCAACTTCAAGATCGTGCAGGAGCTGGAGGCCCAGTTCCGCGGCGCCGGCTGGAACGTCGTGAAGACCCTGTGGGGCAACGCCTGGGACGAGCTGTTCGCGCTCGACACCACCGGCGCCCTGGTCCGCCGCCTCCGCGAGGTGCCGGACGCGCAGGTCCAGACGTACCAGACCCGCGACGCCGCCTACATCCGCGAGGACTTCTTCGGCAAGGACCCGGCGCTCGTCGCGATGGCGCAGCTGCTGTCCGACGACAAGATCCTCGAGTGCTTCCACCTCTCCCGTGGTGGCCACGAGCCGCGCAAGGTGTACGCCGCGTACAAGGCCGCGCTGGAGTTCAAGGGCGCGCCGACCGTCATCCTGGCGCAGACCGTCAAGGGCTTCACCCTCGGTGAGGGCTTCGCGTCGAAGAACGCGAACCACCAGATGAAGAAGCTGTCGTCGGACGAGTTCAAGCAGATGCGTGACCTGCTGGAGCTGCCGATCTCCGACGCGCAGTTCGTCGACGGCGTGGTCCCCTACGGCCACCCGGGCGCCGACTCCCCCGAGGTCCGCTACCTCCAGGAGCGCCGCGCGGCCCTCGGCGGCCCGGCCCCGGCGCGCCGCGTCCACCCGGTGGCGCCGCTGCCGGCCCCGGCCGACAAGGTGTTCGCCTCCTTCGACAAGGGCTCCGGCTCGCAGAACGTCGCCACCACGATGGCGTTCGTGCGCCTGATCAAGGACCTGGTCCGCGACAAGGAGACCGGCAAGCGCTGGGTCCCGATCGTCCCGGACGAGGCCCGTACCTTCGGCATGGAGTCGCTGTTCCCGTCGCTCGGCATCTACTCGCCGAAGGGCCAGACGTACGAGCCGGTCGACCGTGACCAGCTGATGTACTACAAGGAGGCCGTCAACGGCCAGATCCTGAACGAGGGCATCACCGAGGCCGGCTCGATGGCCGACTTCATCGCCGCGTCGACCGCGTACTCGACGCACGGCGAGGCCATGATCCCGTTCTACATCTTCTACTCGATGTTCGGCTGGCAGCGGACCGCCGACCAGATGTGGCAGCTCGGCGACCAGCTCGGCCGCGGCTTCCTCGTCGGTGCGACCGCCGGCCGTACGACCCTGACCGGTGAGGGCCTGCAGCACGCCGACGGCCACTCCCCCGTCATCGCGGCCACCAACCCGGCGGCGCTGACCTACGACCCGGCGTTCGCCTACGAGGTCGCGGCCATCGTCAAGGAGGGCCTGCGCCGCATGTACGGCGAGGCGGCCGAGGGCGAGGACCAGAACGTCTTCTACTACCTCACCGTCTACAACGAGCCCATGCCGCAGCCGGCCAAGCCGGCCCACCCGGGCGTCGACGAGGGCATCGTCAAGGGCCTCTACCGCTTCAACACGGCCGAGTCGGCCGGCCTGGAGCTGCCCGCGAACGCCGCCCGCATCCAGCTGCTCTCCTCCGGCACGGCCATCCACTGGGCCCTGGAGGCGCAGAAGCTACTCGCCGCCGAGTGGGGCGTGGCCGCCGACGTCTGGTCCGCGACCTCCTGGACCGAGCTGCGCCGTGACGCCCTCGAGGCCGACGCGGCCCTGCTGCGCGGCGAGGAGCGGGTGCCGTACATCCGCCAGGCCCTGGAGGGCGTCGACTCGCCCGTCCTGGCCGTCTCCGACTACATGCGCCAGGTCCCGGACCAGATCGCGCAGTGGGTCGAGCAGGACTACACCTCGCTGGGCGCCGACGGCTTCGGCCTGTCGGACACCCGTGAGGCCGCCCGCCGCCACTTCGGCGTCGACGCCCAGTCGATCGTCGTGGCCGCCCTGGCCCAGCTCGCCCGCAAGGGCGAGGTCCAGGTGACCGCGGTCAAGGAGGCCCGGGAGCGGTACGGCCTGTGAGGCCGGCCGCCCGCCCGGGCGGTGAGTGACTGAGGGGCCGCCCTCCGCGTACGCCGACACGTACGCGGAGGGCGGCCCCTCGCGGCTCCGGGCGGTCGGCCCTCGGTCGGCCCTCGGTCGGGGCCAACGGTACGGATGGCAGGCTGGGCCCATGCGTGCCGCCCGCCTCATCAAGTTGGTGCTTCTGCTCCAGTCCCGGCCGTCGATGACGGCCGCCGAACTCGCCGCCGAGCTGGAGGTGTCGGAGCGGACCATCACCCGGGACGCGCTGGCGCTGTCGGAGGCGGGGGTGCCGGTGTACGCGGACCGGGGGCGGGCCGGGGGATACCGGCTGGTCGGCGGGTACCGGACGCGGCTGACCGGGCTGGCGCGCGGGGAGGCGGAGGCGCTGTTCCTGTCCGGGCTGCCGCAGGCGCTGCGGGACATGGGGCTCGCGGACGCGGCCTCGGCGGCGCGGCTGAAGGTGTCGGCGGCGCTGCTGCCGTCGTTGCGGGACGCGCCGGAGGCGGCGGGGCGGCGGTTCCATCTGGACGCGCCGGCCTGGTACCAGGAGCCGGAGACGCCGGAGCTGCTCGCGCCGCTCGCGGAGGCGGTGTGGGACGACCGCCCGGTGCGGGCCGGCTACCGGCGCGGGGACCGCGAGGTGGAGCGCGAGCTCCAGCCGTACGGACTCGTCCTGAAGGCCGGGGTCTGGTACGTGTGCGCCCGTGCGGGCACCGCCTACCGCACGTACCGGGTGGACCGGTTCACGAGTGTCGTGCTCGGCGAGGAGCGGTTCGAGCGGGACCAGGACTTCGATCTGGCGGCGTTCTGGACGGAGCGCTCGGCCGAGTTCGCGCGCTCGCTGCTGCGGGCCGAGGTGGAGCTGCGGCTCACGACGGCGGGGGCGCGGCGGCTGCCGTACGTGACGGACCGGGCGGCCGCGGAGGCGGCGCTGGCGGCCGGGGCCGACGAGGACGGCCGGCGGCGGGTGGTGCTGGCCGTGGAGAGCGAGGAGGTCGCCTTCTCGCAGCTGCTCGGGCTCGGGCCGGAGGTGGAGGTGCTGGCCCCGGCGGCGCTCCGCGAGCGGTTCGCGGAGGCCGCACGGGCCATGGCGGAGGTCTACGGGCAGCGGGCGGTGGCGGAGGACTACGGATAGCGGGCGGTGGCGGAGGACCACGGGGAGCGGGCCGCTACCGCGCGGGCCGTGACCGAGGACTACCGGCAGCGGGCCGTGGCGGAGGGCTGCCGGTGACCGACCGCTAGCGGTAGTCCTCGACCCGTACGTCCGGGTCGGCCTCCTTGGCGAGCATGAAGCCCCACGAGTCCGGCCGCGAGCCGTCCGCGTCCGTGAAGCCGTACGCCCGGGCGAGCTGTCCGCTGTCGAGCGACTGCCCGTTCCAGCGGGCCCGCTCCGGGTCGGCGGCGAGCGCGGCGACGGCCCGGCCCACGTACACCGGCGACTCGGAGATGCCGAAGTCCGGCAGCTCCTTGGTCGCGTCGCGCCAGTTGTCCTCGGTGACGCCGAAGTGGGCGAGCATCTGCTCGGAACGCAGCCAGCCGGGGCTGACGGACACGGCGGTGCCGCCGGTGTCGGCCAGCTCCTTCGCCAGGCCGAAGGCCATCCGGATGGGGGCGTTCTTGGCGAGGTCGTAGAAGAGGTTCTCGCGGTAGTGGGTGCCGTTGTAGGCGGTGGTGCCGTCGGTGACCTCGACGACGAGTCCACCGGGCCGGCTGGTGAGCAGCGGCAGGGCGGCGTGGGAGGTGATCAGGTGGGTCTTCACGCCGAGTTCGAGCATCCGCAGGCCGTCGGCGAGGGCGATGTCCCAGGTCTTCTTGCCGAACGAGCCGCCGATGAGGTGTTCGCCGCCCCACACGTCGTTGACGAGGACGTCGAGCCGGCCGTCCTGCTCGCGGTCGATCCGGTCGACGAGGGCGCGGACCCGGTCGGGTTCCAGGTGGTCGGTGGGGACGGCGATGCCCGTACCGCCCGCGGCCGTCACGAGTTCGGCGGTCTCCTCGATGGTCTCGGTGCTGCGGCCGACCTCGCTGACCTCGGCGCGGGTGGTGCGGCCGGTGACGTAGACGGTGGCTCCGGCGGTGCCGAGCTGGACGGCGATGGCGCGCCCGGCGCCCCGGGTGGCGCCGGCGACGAGGGCGACACGTCCGGCGAGGGGCGGCTGGTCCTGGGTCTCGTTGATCATGCGGTCAGCGTGCCAGGGAAAGACGACATCTTCTGTCCGGATTGATTTCAGCCGTTTCCGGGTGCGTCGCCCGGCGTGACCCACGATGCTTGTCCCGTGATGGACGAGACGAAGTTCTGGGAGATCATCGACTCCACGCGGGAGCGCGCGGAGGGCGATCCGGAGGAGCACGCCGACCTGCTCGTCGAGCGGCTGACGGAGCTCGACCCGGACTCCGTCCTCGACTTCGCCCGCCATTTCGAGGCCCGCTACAACCGGGCCTACACCTGGGAGCTGTGGGGCGCGGCGGCCGTTCTGCTCGAAGGGGCGAGTGACGACGTCTTCGACTACTTCCGCTGCTGGCTGATCGGCCAGGGCCGGGAGGTCTTCGAGGGGGCGGTGCACGAGCCGGACGCGCTGGCGGAGCTGCTCGTGGACTTCGACGACGAGATAGACGGGGACGGCGAGGAGCTCGGCTACGCGGCTGACGAGGCGTACGAGCGGCTGACCGGCACGGAGGCGCCGGACCTGGGCATTCCGCCGCAGCCCGCGGAGCCGGCGGGCACCCCGTTCGACCTGGACGACGACGGGGTGCTCGCGGCCCGCTTCCCGCGGCTGTGGGCCCGGTTCGGCCCCGGATGACGGAGGGGTGCCGGAGCCGGACCGGGACGGTCCGGTCCGGTCCGGGCACCCTGACGGGCGTCCCTCCGGCTCAGCCGCCGAGCCGGAGCTCGGGGTTCACCTGGCCGAGGATCATGTCGGTGCGCGGCTGGAGGGCGGGGAAGAGCTGCTCGGGCTGCGGTATCGCCCAGTACTTCCCCTCGGCGACCATGTCGAAGACCCTCTCGGCGTGCTCCTCGGGCGTGAGCCCGTGCTCGTCGGCGAGCTGCTGCAGCTGCGCGTTGAACCCGGCGATCTCCGGGGGCGCGGTCTCGCCGGGGCGGGCGGCCCTGAAGATCTCGCTCTTGACCGAGCCGGGGGTCACGACGGACACCTGGACCGGTGCGCCCTTCATCCGCATCTCGTAGTGCAGCGACTCGGTGAGGGCGAGCACGCCGAACTTGGTGACGCTGTACGGGGCCATGAGCGGGCTCGGCAGCAGGCCCCCGATCGACGACACGTTGACGACCCACGACTTCTCGCCGCGCTCGCCCCGCTCCAGCATGCGCGGGACGAAGGCCCGGATGCCGTTGACGTATCCGCCGATGTTGACCCGGAGCATGGCGTCCCACCGCTCGGCGGGGATCTCCCAGGAGTAGCCCATGGCCATGATCCCGGCGTTGTTGACCAGCAGGTCGACGGTGCCGAACCGTGTGTACGCGGTGTCCGCGAGGGCCGTGACGGAGGCGGGGTCGGCGACGTCGGTGACGACGGGCATGACCTCCGCGCCGGTGGCGGACAGCTCGCCCGCGAACCCGGCGAGCCGCTCGGCGGCGACGTCGGCGAGGACCAGCTTCATGCCGAGGGCGGCGGCGTGCCGGGCGAGACCGGCACCGATGCCGGAGGAGGCACCGGTGATGACGGCCACCCGCCCGCCGAACACGCCGGCGGCCGAGACGGGGCTGGTGGCCGGGGTCGGGCCCGTGGCCGTCGTCGGGCCGGTGGCCGGGCCCGTGGCCGGGCCGGTGGCCGGGGTCGGGCCCGTGGCCGGGGCGTCCGAGGTGGACATCAGAAGTGGGTCCCGCCGTCGATGCGGATCTCGGTGCCGGTGATGAACTTCCCGTCCTCGCTCGCGAGCATCGCGACGACACCGGCGACGGTCTCGGGGCCGGCGAAGCCCTGGCCGAGGGCGGGGGCGAGCTTGGCGAAGAGGGACCAGTCGGTGTCCTCGGGCAGGCCGGGGCCCACGGACTGCTTGGAGGCGCCGGAGCCGTCGGTCATGCCGGAGGAGATGGAGCCGGGCTGCACGGCGGTGAAGCGGATGCCCTGCTTGGCGTACTCGGCGGCGAGCGCGTGGGTCATGGACTGGATGCCGCCCTTGCTGGCCGCGTAGGCCGCCATGTACGGGTGGGCGAACATCGCGGAGGTGGAGGAGAAGTTGACGACGGCGGAGCCGTTGCCCTCCAGGAGCGCCGGTATGGCTTCGCGGATCATCAGGAAGGTGCCGGTGAGGTTGATCCGGACGACCTGCTCGAACGCGTCGAGGCTGGTCTCGTGGGTGTGCGAGGAGCGCAGGATGCCGGCCGCGTTGACCAGCACGTCCAGGCCGCCGAGGGCCTCGACGGCGGCGGCGACGCCCTCGCGCACCGAGGTCTCGTCGGCGATGTTCACCACGACGGTGGTGAGGCGGTCGGCGGCGGCGCCGGCCTTGCCGACGGTGTCCTTGAGGCCGTCCTCGCTGATGTCGGCGGCGACGACCCGGCCGCCCTCCGCGAGCATGCGCAGGACGGTGGCCTGGCCGATGCCGGAACCGCCTCCGGTGACGAGTGCGCGGCGTCCTTCGTAGCGGGTCAGCTGGTTCATGACGAGAACCTCTCGATGTCGAGCTTCCGGGGGTACTGACACCGTACGCCCAAGTGGCACGTTTTGCCATAGCTGCACGCTGTGCACACCTGGCAGGCGCGGGCGTACGCTGGTCCGGTGGACCCGAAGCCCCGATCCCCCCGCCCGCCCCGGCCCGCGACGCTGACCGAGCGCCGCAAGGCCGCCACCCAGCTCGACATCGCCCGCGCGGCGGCCGAGCTGTTCACCGAGCGCGGGCCCGACGACACCACCGCCGAGGACATCGCGCTGCGGGCCGGGGTCGCGCTGCGCACCTTCTACCGCTACTTCCGCTCCAAGCAGGACGCCGTCGCCCCGCTCCTCGCGGGCGGCGCCGACCGCTGGCGGGCCGCGCTCGCCGCGACCGCGCCGGGCACCACGCTGCCCACCGCCCTGGAGCGGTCCATCGCCGAGTCGCTCGCCGCCGAGGGCGCGGAGGCCGAGGAAGGGCTGCGCTGGACGCGCGGGCTGCTGCGCGCGGCCGACCACGACCCGGCCCTGCGGGCCGTCTGGTACCGGGTCAACCAGGAGTCCGAGGACCGGCTGCGCGGAGTCCTCGCCGGGCTCGCCGGCCCCGGCGCCGACCCGCTCGAACTGCGACTCGCCGCCGCGGCGGCCACCGACGCGATCCGGCTCGCCCTGGAGACCTGGGCCGAGACGGACGCGCCGGTACGGGGAGGCGAGGGCGCGCCCGCGGAGCTCGCGGTGCGGTGCCTGCGCGAACTGATGGGCGGGATGCGGCTGCTGGCGCCCGGGGGGCGGTCAGGGGAGGAGTGAGCGGCGGGCGGGAGGCGCGGCGGCTCACGCCCTGGAGGCACGAGAGGCGGCTCCTCACGCCCCGTCTCACTGGAGGAGCGAGCGTCCCATCAGGACGTCGTCCACGTACCCGCCGTCCAGGAGGAACTCGCCCGGCAGCACTCCCTCGACCGCGAAGCCCTCGGCGGCGTAGAGCGCGCGGGCCGGGGCGTTGTGGCCGAGGACCCGCAGCGTGATGCGGGTGGCGCCCTCGGCGCGGGCCCGCTCCATCGCGGCGCGCACCAGGGCGCGGGCGACGCCCCGGCCGCGGGCGGAGGTGGCGACGGCGAGGCCGCGGATCTGGCGGACGTGGGCGTTGGAGGGCAGCGGGGTGGGCGGCACGATCCGGACGTAACCGGCCACCTTTCCGCCGATCTCCGCGACCTGGTAGTGCTCGGGCGGGTGCCCTTCGCCGAAGAAGGGCTGCCCGGGTTCGGGGGCGGCCAGGACGGCGTGGAGCGGGGACCAGGTGGCGCGGTCGAGTTCGGCGAGGGCGGGCTCGTCGGCGGCCACGGCGGCGCGGATGAGTATCTCCTGGTACTGCGACGTCTCCGGCACGATCATGCGAGCCACTGTGCCACGGCGGGAGCCGGGAGGGGCAGGATGGCCGCATGAAGCGACAGCCTCGCCAGCGCATCGCCGTCACCGGCGCGTCCGGACTCATCGGCTCCGCCCTCGTGCGCTCCCTGCGCGCCGACGGCCACGAGGTCCTGCGCCTGGTGCGCCGGCCGGCCGCCCGGGCCGACGAGGTGGAGTGGGATCCGGCCCGCCTGTACGTGGACGCGGCCGGACTGGTCGGCGTCGACGCGGTGGTCCACCTGGCGGGCGCGGGCGTCGGCGAGCGGCGCTGGAGCGAGGCGTACAAGAAGGAGATCCGGGACAGCCGGGTGCTCGGTACGCGGGCGGTCGCGGAGGCGCTCGCCTCGCTCGCCGAGCCGCCCGAGGTGCTGGTCTGCGGCACGGCCCTCGGCTACTACGGCGACACCGGCGGCCGGGCCGTGGACGAGAGCGCGCCCGCGGGCGAGGGCTTCCTGCCGTCGGTGTGCGTGGAGTGGGAGGCCGCGGCGGCGCCCGCCGAGGCGGCCGGGATCCGCGTGGCGTACGCCCGTACCGGCCTGGTCGTGGCGCACGAGGGCGGGGCCTGGGGGCGGCTCTTCCCGGTCTTCCGGGCCGGGATCGGCGGGCGGATGGGCGACGGGCGCCAGTACTGGAGCTTCATCGCGCTGCACGACGAGGTCGCCGCGCTGCGGCACATCGTCGACACTCCGTCACTCGCGGGCCCGGTGAACCTGACCGCGCCCGAGCCGGTCACCAACCGGGAGGTGACGGCGGCGATGGGCCGGGTGCTGCGACGCCCGACGGTCTGTCACGTGCCCGCGGCGGCGCTGCGCTTGGTGCTCGGGGAGTTCGCGCAGGACGTGCTCGGCAGCCAACGGGTGCTGCCGGGGCGGCTGCTGGAGTCCGGCTTCGACTTCGCCTTCCCGACGATCGACGAGGCGGTACGGGCGGCGGCGCGCTGACGCGCGGTCCGGGGCGTGCGGGCGTGCGGGCGTGCGCCGTGGGCTGGTCCCGGGTCGGCGGCCGGTCCCCGGTTGTACGGGCGGCCCACTGACGGCGGGTACAGGGCCGGGGGCGGGCGGCCGGTTCAGGGCCGGGGGCGGGCGGCCGGTTCAGGACCTGGGGCGGGCGACCGGTTCAGGGCCGAAGACGGGCAGCCGGCAGGACCTGGGGCGGGCAGCCGGTTCACGACCGGGGCAGGCGGCCGGTTCAGGGCCGGGGCGGGCGGCCGCCGACGGCGGGTTCCGGCCGTGCGCTCCCCCGTGCTGCGCGCACGCCGGGCACGCGCGGCTTCGCCGCGTGGGAGCGCTGCCTAGTCTCTTGCGAACTCTGGCATTCCGGGGCCGTGTTGGGGGCATAGGCCCCCACACGAAGCGACCGACCTGGGGAGGGGCACGTGCTCGACAACACGGACGTCGTCGTCGTGGGAGCCGGGATCGCGGGTCTCGCGACGGCTCATCAGCTGACCGAGGCCGGTCTCTCGGTCACCGTTCTGGAGGCCGCGCCGCGGATCGGCGGCCGGATGGCGACCGACACCGTGGACGGCTTCCGGCTCGACCGGGTCGGGCCGCTGTTCACCGCGCCGGAGGTGGCGGGCGTGCCGCTGCGCCCGTTCGCGCCGGGGGTGCTCGTGCACAGCGACGGGCGGTACGGGAGGTGGGGGGCGCCGCACGCGCCCTGGAGTCCACGGGGCGTCGGGGGCGCGCGGGGCGTCGCCCGCGCGCTGGCCGGGGCGCCGCGCAACCCGGCCGCCTCGCTCGACCAGGCGCGGCTCGGCGCGTCCCTGGTGCGGCTCGCCACGACCCCCGCCCAGCGGCTGCTCACCCGCACCGAGCGGACCGCCCGCGAGGCCCTCACCGCCCGGCTGCCCGCCCGCACCGTCCAGGGCGTGCTGCGCCCGCTCCTCGCCGCGCTGCTCGGCGACCCCGACCTGGCCACCTCAAGCCGTCGCGCGGACCTCGCGCTGCGTTCCTTCGCGCGGGGGCGGCTCGGCGTGCCGGAGGGCGGTTCGGGCACGCTGACGGAGCAGCTCGCGGCGGCGCTGCCGGCCGGCTCGGTGCGTACCGGCGTACGGGTCACGGAGGCGTCGATCTCGCGGGTGACGACGGCGGAGCACGGGGTGTTCCGGTGTCGCTCCGTCGTCGTGGCGACGGGTGGCCGTACGGCGGCGGAACTGCTGCCGGGCCTGCACGTGCCCGACTACCACCCGGCGACCGTCCTGCACCACACCGCGCCGCTCGCGCCGACCGCCGACCCCGTGCTGCTCGTGGAGTGCGACCCGGCCGGGCCCGTCGCCCACACGGCCGTGATGAGCGCCGTCGACCCGGGGCGCGCCCCCGCCGGCCGCGTCCTGGTCACCACGACGGTGCTCGGCGGCCCGCCCGCCGACGACGACACCGAGCGCCGCGTCCGCAAGCACCTGGCGACCCTGTACGGCGTCTCGACGGACGACTGGGAGCTGCTCGCCCTCCACCACACCCCGCACGCATTCCCGGCGATGCGCCCGCCCTTCGACCCCGAACGTCCCGTCCGCCTCCTCTCCGGCCTCTACGTCTGCGGCGACCACCGCGCGACGGGCACGCCGCTGGGCGCGCTCGCGTCGGCGCGACGCACGGCGGGGGTACTCCTGGCGGACCTGGGGGTACGGGCGGGAGGCATGGCGCGGGGGGTGGAGGCGGCGGCGTAGGAAGGCGGCTGGGCTGCGCCCGGCTCGGGCGGCGCCCACGCCGCTCACCCGAACGCCCGCACGGGGGGATGGCGGTGCGTGGGGCGGTGGTCGGTGGCCGACGAGCCGCCGCAGCGCGGCCCCGCGGCCCCGCGCCCCGCACCCCCGCGCCTCAGCCCAGGGCCGCCACCCGGTCCCGGTACGTGCGGGCCGCCGGGGCGTCGCGGTAGGGCTCCAGGCGCCGCTCGAAGTCGCGGATGTATTCGACCGCGCGGGCCGAGCGCATCTCCGAGGCCTGTTGTGCCGCCTCCGCGCCGAGCGCGCAGGCCTGGTCGAGTTCGCCGAGGGCGAGGCGGGCGGAGGCGAGGACGACGCGGCAGAAGAGGCGGCTGCGGGCGAAGCCGGGGCCGCGGAGTTGGAGGGCGCGTTCGGCGTGCTGGGCGGCGGCGCGGTACTGCTGGAGGTCGCGGTGGCAGTGGCCGAACTCGTCGGCGAGCTGCGCCTCGTCGAAGGAGCGGGCCCAGTAGGGCACCTCGTCGCCGGGCCGGGCGGCCTCCAGGGCGCGTTCGGCGCGGGCGAGCGCGGCCCCGCAGGCGCGGGACTCGCCGAGGACGCCGTGTCCGCGCGCCTCGACGGAGTGGAGCAGCGCCTGCACGACGGGCGGCGCGGCGGAACCGACGCCCTGCTGGGCGACCCGGGCGAGCTGGACGGCCTCGCGGCCGTGGCCGAGGTAGACGGCCTGGTGGCTCATGGTGACGAGGACGTACGAGCCGTAGGCCCGGTCCCCGGCCGCCTGGGCGAGCCGCAGCGCCTGCACGAAGTAGCGCTGGGCGAGGCCGTGCGCGGCGATGTCGTACGAGGTCCAGCCGGCGAGCCGGGTGAGGTCGGCCACGGCGCCGAAGAGCCGGCGCCCCACGCTCTCCCCGTACGTACCGCGCAGCATCGGCTCGGCCTCGTGCTCCAGGTAGCGGACCAGGGCCTGCCGGGCGTGCCCGCCGCCGTACGCGTGGTCGAGGGTGCGGAACAGCTCGCCGACCGAGCGCAGCGCGGCGATGTCGCCGCTGGTCACCCGCTGCCCGGGGCCCCGGTCGGTGCCGCGCTGGCGGGGCACCGAGTAGCGCCCCTGCAGCGGCACCCTCGGTTCCGAGCCGCCAAGGCCGCCCAGGCCACCCGAGCCACCGAGGCCGCCCAAGCCACCCAGGCCACCCGGACCGCCCGAGCCACCGGGGCTGCCAGGGGCACCCAGGCCGCCGCCCAGACCGCCCGGCTCGCCGCGCGCCACCCGCTCGTCGGCCCGCCCGATCAGCCAGTCCCGGCTCGGCACGACCAGCCCCGCCGGCGTGAAGGCGATCTTGCGCAGCTCCGCGTGGCTCCCGGAGTCCTTGCGCCACAGCCCGCTGACGATGTCCACGGCCTCCTCGGGCGTCGCCGCGAACTCCAGGCCCGCGTAGACCGGCGCGCACGCGTCGAGCCCGAGGTCCTGCGCGGAGAGCCGGCGGCCGAGGCGGCGGGTGAAGACCTCGGCGATCAGGGCGGGGGTGGTGCCGCGCGGCTGCTGGCCGCGCAGCCAGCGGGTCACCGAGGTCTTGTCGTACCGCAGGTCGAGCCCGTGCTCGAGGCCGAGCTGGTCGACGCGTCTGGCGAGCCCGGCGTTGGAGAAGCCTGCTTCGGCGATGAGCGCGGCGAGCTGGCGGTTCGGCATGCGCTGCGAGGGTCGTTCCGTCATCAGCTGTGCGGTCTCCTGCCTTCCGGGCCCGGGGTGGCAGCCCGTACGGACCCTCGTGGCCCTCATGGAACGGCGTGAATTTAGCGGCACTAGCCGCCCTTACCGCCGCCTTCGCCCCACATTCATCCGATCGTGTGAGGATTGGCTCGTCGCTGACACAGCGGACGTAGGACCCCTCACACACCTGCCGGAGGGCCGTCCGGCCCACCGCCGTACAGTGGCATGGGCGCGATTGACGCATGGTGCCGAGCCGGCTCCCGCCCCGGGACGATCCCCGGAACCCGGCCCCGGCACCCAGGAGGAGGCTTTGCCGTGAGTGAGCTGCGATTCGTCCGTCTGGGCTTCGGCGCGGACGCCGTCGACTACCGAGTGGCGTGGGACAAGCAGCGCGAGGTGCACGCCGCCCGGTTCGCCGACGAGGTCGAGGACACCTGTCTGCTCCTGGAGCACCCGCCGGTCTACACCGCGGGCCGGCGCACCGAGGACAGCGAGCGCCCGCTGGACGGGACGCCGGTGGTGGACGTCGACCGCGGCGGCAAGATCACCTGGCACGGTCCCGGCCAGCTCGTCGGCTACCCGATCATGAAGCTGCCCCGTCCGGTCGACGTCGTGGCCCACGTACGCCGGCTGGAGGAGGCGCTGATCCGTACCGCCGCCGAGTTCGGCGTGGAGACCACCCGGGTCGAGGGCCGCAGCGGCGTGTGGGTGCTCGGCGACCCGGTCGAGCAGCGGCCGCAGTTCGGCGGCCTTTCGCTCGACTTCGACCCGCGGCTGCACGACGAGGAGTTCGACCCGCGGCTGAACGGCCCGGAGTACGCCCCGTCCAACGCGGGCCAGCGCCGCGAGGACCGCAAGCTGGCGGCCATCGGCATCCGGGTCGCCAAGGGCGTGACGATGCACGGCTTCGCCCTCAACGTGAACCCGGACAACACCTGGTTCGACCGGATCATCCCGTGCGGCATCCGCGACGCGGGCGTGGCCTCGCTCGCGAACGAGCTGGGCCGGGACGTCACGATCGAGGAGGTGCTCCCGGTCGTCGAGAGGCACCTGCGCGAGGTGATGGCGGAAGCGGTGCTGAAGCCGCGGGAGATCGAGCGCGACAGCGCGGGCGACGGCGTGCGCGAGACGGCACCCGGCGCGGAGCGCGAGACGGAGCGGGCCTCGGCCTGAGGAATGCCCACCCATGGCCACGGGTTGGCCAACGGTGAAGGCATAGGAAGCACGGGGCGTACCCTGGTGTACGCCGAAGAATCGAAGCTACAGGAGCCGATGTGTCCGCAGTCGCACCCGACGGACGCAAGATGCTGCGCCTGGAGGTCCGGAACAGCCAGACCCCCATCGAGCGCAAGCCCGAGTGGATCAAGACCCGGGCGAAGATGGGACCGGAGTACAACAAGCTCCAGGGTCTCGTGAAGAGCGAGGGTCTGCACACGGTCTGCCAGGAGGCGGGCTGTCCCAACATCTTCGAGTGCTGGGAGGACCGCGAGGCGACCTTCCTCATCGGCGGCGACCAGTGCACCCGCCGCTGCGACTTCTGCCAGATCGACACCGGCAAGCCGCAGGCCCTCGACCGTGACGAGCCGCGCCGCGTCGGCGAGTCCGTCGTCACGATGGACCTGAACTACGCCACCATCACCGGCGTCGCCCGCGACGACCTGGAGGACGGCGGCGCCTGGCTGTACGCGGAGACCGTGCGCCAGATCCACCAGCAGACCGCCGAGCGCGCCGCCGGCCGCACCAAGGTCGAGCTGCTCGCGCCCGACTTCAACGCGGTGCCGGAGCTCCTGGCGGAGGTCTTCGCCTCCCGCCCCGAGGTCTTCGCGCACAACGTCGAGACCGTGCCGCGCATCTTCAAGCGGATCCGCCCCGGCTTCCGCTACGAGCGCTCGCTCGAGGTCATCACCAAGGCCCGCGACTACGGTCTGGTCACGAAGTCCAACCTGATCCTCGGCATGGGCGAGACCCGTGAGGAGATCAGCGAGGCCCTGCAGCACCTGCACGACGCGGGCTGCGAGCTGATCACCATCACGCAGTACCTGCGCCCGTCGGTCCGGCACCACCCCGTGGAGCGCTGGGTCAAGCCGGACGAGTTCGTGGAGCTGAAGGAGGAGGCCGAGGAGATCGGCTTCTCCGGTGTGATGTCGGGCCCGCTGGTCCGTTCGTCGTACCGCGCGGGCCGGCTCTACCAGCAGGCGATCGAGCGCCGTGGCGCGGTGGACAACGCCACCCAGGCCGTCTGATCCGCCGCTTTCCCGCATGACGCACGATCTGATGCGGCCCTCCGTGCTCACGGAGGGCCGCATCAGGCTTTCATCAGTGTTTGACCGCCGGGTCACGCCCTGGTAACACCGATCTGTGAGGCTGTTCTCACGCACCGCCACCTCACCGCCACGAAGCGCTCACGGAGGCCCTCGCCCATGCAGGCCGCGCATATCCGAGCCCACGCGTTCCCGTCCGTCACCGGCGCCCTCAGGGCCGTCGAGACCCTGCTGCTCGCCCGTGGGCAGCGCACCGCCCGGCGCAACGCCTGGAACGCCGTCCTGGAGGACCGGCGCCGCGCCAAGGACCGCGTGGAGGCCCAAAACGTGATGGAGGCCGTGGCTGGTCGGGCATCCCGGGCCACGTAGACTTCAGGACATGGCGAGGAAGGCAAACACGGGCGGCGCTGACGCCGCCGCGAACCCCGGGCGACTGAAGCAGATCGCCCTCACGTACAAGATGACCCGGAAGGCCGACCCCCAGGTCGGGCTCGTCGTCGCGGGCGTGGGCATCGTCGTACTCGGTGCCCTCCTCGGAATCGGCTTCGCGATCGGTCACCCGGTCTACCTGGGCATCCTCGGTTTCGTCCTGGCCTTCCTGGCCATGGCGATCGTCTTCGGCCGGCGCGCCGAGAAGGCGGCCTTCGGCCAGATGGAGGGCCAGCCCGGCGCCGCCGCGGCGGTCCTGCAGAACGTCGGGCGCGGCTGGACCGTGACCCCGGCGGTGGCGATGAACCGCAGCCAGGACGTCGTGCACCGCGCGGTCGGCCGGGCCGGCATCGTCCTGGTCGCGGAGGGCAACCCGAACCGGGTGAAGTCGCTGCTCGCGGCCGAGAAGAAGAAGATGGCCCGGATCGTCGTCGACGTGCCGGTGACCGACATCGTCGTCGGCAACGACGAGGACGCCGGCCAGGTGCCGCTGAAGAAGATCCGCACGAAGATGCTGAAGCTTCCGCGGGTCCTCGCCGGCCCCCAGGTGACGGCGGCCAACGACCGGCTGCGGGCCATGGGCGACCTGATGAGCAACATGCCGCTGCCGAAGGGCCCGATGCCGAAGGGCATGCGGATGCCGCGCGGCGGAAAGATGCGCTGAGCGCACGAGCCGTACGCAAGTCGTACGTGAGTCGTACGTATACGAGAGGGGCGCCCCGGCGG